>NZ_JBYRFX010001176.1:0-3718 GCF_057815775.1 Inquilinus sp. | reverse complement strand
GACCTCGACGCCAGCCTGGCGCGGATCGGGGTGAAGCTGCCGACCTCGTCGTCGCGGCCCGGCGTCTTCGCCCTGCGCGGCACCGTTCTTGTCGCCGCCGATGCCTCGGGCGCCGACCAGATCCAGCTGTCCGACCTGACCGCCGATCTCGGCGACATGCGGGCCGCCGGCGGACTGACGGTCACCCTCGCCGCCGTGCCGCGGGTCGAGGCGACGCTCGGCTTCAACCGGCTGGCCCTGGCCGACTGGGCCGGCGACGTCGATCCGGCGGCCCTGGTGACGCGCCTGGCCGGGATGCTGTCGCGCAAGCTCACCCTGCCGGTCACCGGCACGCTCGATCTCTCCGTCGCCGCGCTGGCGGTGCGCGACGGGCTGGTGCGCGACCTGCGGCTGCAGGCGACGCTGGACCCGGCGCGGATCGGGCTGACCCGCCTAGCCTTCGGCCTGCCCGGCGGGGCCTCGGCGGCGCTGTCCGGCGGCATCCGTCTCGACGGCGACCGACCGGCCGCCGACCAGCTGAGCGTCCAGGCTGCGGCCGATGACCTGCGCGGCGCGCTGGGCTGGGCCGGCATCGATCCTGGTGCGATCCCGGCCACCGCCCTGCGCCGCGCCAAGGTCGCCGCCACCCTGTCGGGCGATTTGGCCAATCTGCGGGTGTCCGGCATCGATGCCGATCTCGACGGCAACCGGCTGAGCGGCGGCCTGACCTATGTCGGCGGGGCGCGGCCGGGCATCGGTGCGCGGCTGACGCTCAGCAAGCTCGACATCGACGCCTATCGCCCGGCGGATGCGCCGCGGCTGTTCGACCGGCTGCAATCGGATGCCGGGCTGCGGGACCGTATCCTGGCGGTGCTCGGCGGCATCGACGTCAATCTCGATGCCACGGTCGACGCCGCGGCGGTCGACGGTGCCGCCTATGACGGGCTGCGGCTGGAGGCCACCCTGGCCCAGGGCGCGCTGACCATCCACAGCGGCCGGGTCGGCGGGCCCGGCGGGGCGGGGCTGACCTTGACCGGCGCCATCGGCCAGCTCGCCACGCTCGACGACATCGACCTGCAGGCCGGGCTGAAGGCGGAGGATCCGCCGGCGCTGCTGCGCGCCCTGCATCTCGACGGCCGGCTGCCGATGCCGCCCGCGGGACCGGTCGAGGCCTCGCTGCGGCTGCGCGGCGATCCGGCGGCGCTGTCGCTGGACGGCTCGGTCGATATCCTGGGCGGCACCGCGGTGCTGGGCGGCACGGTGTCCGACCTGGCGACGGCGCCGCACAGCGTCCTCAGCCTCCGGGTCACCCATCCGGACCTGCCGGCGCTGCTGCGCCGCTTCGGCGAAGGCGACGCGGTGGCGCCCGATCTCGGCGGGCTTGATCTCTATGCCGATCTGGACTGGGCTGGCGGCCGGCTCAAGCTCGACAATTTGCAGGGCATGGCCGGGCCGGTCTCGCTGGGCGGGACGGCGGCGCTGGCGATCGGCGCCGGGCGGCCGCAGCTGACGGTGTCGCTGCGGACCACGGCGCTGGCGCTCGACCGGCTGTTCGTCGCGGGGGGCTCGCCCGGCGGGGTCGTCGGCCAATGGTCGGCCCGGCCGTTCGATCTCAGCGGCCTCGCCCGCATCGACGGCACCATCGAGCTCGAGGCCGCGGCGATCTCGCTCGGCGGCTGGGGCCTCGACCAGCCGCAGCTCCGGGCCGTGCTCGACCATGGGGCGGTGACGCTGGACCGGCTGTCGGCCGGGCTCGCCGGCGGGCGGCTCGGCGGCAATGCCCGGCTCGACCTGTCTGGCCCGCCGCGCTGGACGCTGCATGCCGACCTGGTCGATGCCGATCTCGGCGCCCTGCTGAAGCAGTCGGCCGGGCCACAGGGGCTGGCCGGGCGACTCGATCTCGGCTTCGACGTCACCACGGCCGGCAACAGCGTGGCGGCCTTCGTCTACGGCCTGGGCGGCAAGGGGCTGGTGGCGGTGCGCGACGCGTCGCTGTCCGATCTCGACCTTGGGGCCGCTGACCGGCTGCTGATGAATCCGGGCCTGCCCGGATCCTTCCTCGAAGGCCTGCGGTCCGCCTTCTCCGGCGGCAGCACCACGATCCCGGCGACCAACGCCACCTTTGCCATCGCCGATGGCGTGGTGACGTCAACCGACCTGCGGCTGGCCACCGATGCGGCGGTGGGCACCGGCGGCTTCACCCTCGACCTGCCGCGCTGGCGGCTCGACCTCGGAGTCGATTTCAGCTTCCACGCCCATCCGGACGTGCCGGCCGTGGGCTTGCGCTTCGACGGCACCCCTTCGGCCCCGGTGCGCCGGCTGGAAACCCGGGCGCTGCAGGACTGGGTGGCGGCGAAGGCGGCGGCAAAGGCCGCCGAAGGCGCTGACGCGCCAGCCCCCACGCCACCCTGACGTGTCAGCCGGTCAACCGGCGAAATGCGTGCCCGGCAGGCCGCTTCCGGCGCCGGCGATCGCGAACAGCCCGCCGGCCAGCGGATACTGCTGCAGTGCCGCCTCGGACATCCCGGACCGGGCACAGGTGACATACAGCGTGGTCAGTCCCGGCCCGCCGAAGGTGCAGCTGGTCACATGCGGCGCCGGAATCGGGATGGCGTGGTCCAGGGTGCCGTCCGGCCGGAACCGGCTGACCCGCGCCCCGCCCCAATGCGCCACCCACAGATGGCCGTCGCGGTCCACCGTCATGCCATCGGGCACGCCGTCATCCTCGGCGAAGATCACGAAGGGCCGGCGGTTGGAGATCGCGCCGCCGGCCAGGTCGAGGTCGTAGGCATAGACCACCCGGCGCTCGGAATCCGCCTCGTACAGGATGCCGCCGTCGGGGGAGAAGGCGGGGCCGTTGGTGACGATGTAGCCGTCATCCATGCGGTGCCAGCGATGGTCCGGGTCCAGCCGGTAGAAGGCGCCGGTCGGCTCGGCGCAGCCCATCTCCACGGTCCCCGCCCACAGCCGGCCCATCGGGTCGACCTTGCCGTCGTTGAAGCGGTTGCCGGGCCGGTCCGGCTCCGGGTTGCCGATCGGCGTCACCCGGCCGTCCGGCAGGTCGATCAGGTGGAAGCCGCTGCGCAGCCCGGCCACCAGCCCGCCGCGGCGGCGCAGCGCGATGAAGCCGATCGGCTCCGGCATCGGCCATTCCGCCTTCGCCCCGGTCGCCGGCTCGTAGCGCAGGATGCGCGGCTGCAGGATGTCGACCCAGTAGAGCGCCTGCTCCTCGGCCGACCACAGGGCGCCTTCACCCAGCGTCGCCTCGGCCGCCCAGATGCAGACCGCGTCCTGCGCCATCGCCATTCCTTCCTGTTGTCGACCGGGGCCGCGGTCAGAAATGCCCGGGCGTCCAATCCGGCGTGTCCGCGCCGGTGGCCTTGCGCAGCGACTCCAGCAGCGCCGCCGAAGGCCGCCGGTCGACCGGCAGCTTCTGGCTGCGCTGGAAGGCGGCGATGGCGTCCCGGGTCTTGCGCCCGGACTTGCCGTCGGCCGGACCCGGGTCGTAGTTCATCATCGTCAGCAGCTGCTGGATTTCCTTGAGCTGCGCGTCACCCGTCGGCTGGTTCGCTGCGGGCGCCGGGGCCGCGGTGGCCGGTGCCGTGGGGGCGGCCGGGGTGGTGGCGACCTGCTGGGCCGGCTCGGTGCTCGGCTGCCGAACCGGCGATCCCGGGGCGCGCGCCGACCGGTCGGGCGCCGCCGCATCGGGCGGTGCCGGGGTGGCAGGCGCCGAGGCGGC
>NZ_JBYRFX010001175.1:0-5377 GCF_057815775.1 Inquilinus sp. | reverse complement strand
GCTTCGAGGAGGCAAGCGTACCGGCCCGCACATCCGGCCGGAATACGGGACTCCTGGTGGCGGCCCGCGTGTTTTAGGAGCATCGGCCTACGCCGCTTGGCGGATATCAGCGTGCCAATGGATGCGTCGGGGGCGGGCGGGGGGATGGCTATGCTGTGCACGCCTGCCACGCCGCATTCCGCCCTGCAATCCGGGGTGGTTTGTCGATCCTCATAGGGCGCCCGGGCGCTGAACGGAAAGAGCGTTTTCCCATGCCGAAAGTCGATATCTGCATCCCCTGCTACCAGTACGGCCACTTCCTCGGGGCGAGTCTCGACAGTGTTCTGCAGCAATCCGTCAAGGATGTGCGGATCCTGGTCATCGACGATGCGTCGAGCGACGATTCCGTGGCGGTCGCCCAGGGCTACGCCGCGCGTCATCCCTGCATCGAGGTGCTGGCGCATCCGGTCAACCGCGGGCACATCCAGACCTTCAACGAAGGCCTCGCCTGGGCGCAGTCCGACTACATGCTGCTGCTCAGCGCCGACGATCTGCTCGCCCCCGGGGCCCTGGAACGCGCCGTGACGCTGATGGACCGCAGGCCGGATGTCGCCCTGACCCATGGTCTGGCCGTCGACTTGTTCCCCGATCAGCCGATGCCGACATCGCCCGTCACGGCGGTCGAGCCGGACTGGCAGATCGAGACCGGCGATGCGTTCATCTCCCGGCTGTGCCGCGATCCCGTCAACCCGGTCTCGACCCCCGCCGCGATCGTGCGGACGACGGCGCAGACGGCCGTCGGCGGCTACCGCCCGGCCTTGACTCATTCCGGCGACCTTGAGATGTGGCTGCGGCTGGCGACCAGGGGTGGGGTTGCCTATCTCCCGGCGCTGCAGGCGATCAAGCGCGTCCACGGCAACAACATGTCGGTCGTCTGCGCCGATGCGATCCTGCGTGACTATGTCCAGCGCGCGGCCGCCTTCGACTCGTTCTTCCGCCAGGAAGGGCAGGACGTGGCCGATGGGGCCGCGCTGCATCGCCTGGCCCGCCACCGGCTGGCCGAGCGGGCATTCTGGACCGCGATAGCGCAATCCTGCCGCGGCAACTGGCAGACCGGCCGCCGGTTGTTCCGGCTGGTGCGGGAACTCGACCCGTCGACATCGTTCCTGCCCTTGCTCGGCCACCTCGTGCGGACCCGGCGCATCGACCGGCAGGTCCTCGCCGTGGTGGGGGATGTCTTCGCCGGCCGGCGCGGCGCAGCCCGATGATCCGCCCGTTGTCCCGACGCTGAAGGCGGCCACCCTGCCATGTCCCTGACCCGACGCATCACCATGGCAGTCGCCAGCATCTGGCTGTCGCGGGCCATGGCCGTGGCCATGGGGCTGGTGCTGATGCCGATCATGTTCCGGCATCTCGAACCCTCGCAGCTCGGCCTCTGGCTTCTGCTCAACCAGGCCGGGCTGATGATCCTGTTGCTCGATATCGGCGTCACCTCGACGCTGACCCGGCGCTTCGCCTTTGCCCGCGCCCGCGCAGTCGACAGCTTCGATGCGCCGATCGCGGCCGAGGCGGCGGCGGAAATGGGCGACCTGATCGCCACCGCCCGTGGGGTCTACCGCGGCATCGCCGTCATCATGGGCGGGCTGGCCTTCCTGGCCGGGTGGCTGTTCATCGGCACGCTCGATCTCGGCGACACCACCGTCACCCTGGCCGTGACCGCCTGGGGCGTCATCTGCATCGGCCAGACCATCGGGCTGAATGCAGGCTTCTGGTCGGCCCTGGTGGCGGGCCTCGGCTATGTCGCGCAGACCTCGGCGATCACCATGATCTTCACGCTGCTGACGGCAGTGGGGCAGATCGTGGTCGTGCTGATGGGCGGCGGTCTGATAGCGCTGGCCCTGGTCACCGTCTGCGGCAACCTGCTCGGGCGGATGCTGACCATCCGGTTTCTCCGCCGCCGCGAACCGGGGCTGTTCGCGCAGCCTGGGCGCTGGCGGGTCGACGTGGCGCGATCCCTGGTCGGGCCATCCGTGAAATACTGGTGCACCGAAATCGGCGCGATGATGCTGATGCGGACCGCGCCGTATTTCATTGCCGGGATGCAGGATTCGTCCCGCGTCCCGCTCTACCAGGCCGTGTATATCCTGGTCTCGAACCTCGCTGTGGTCGCGATCGCGGTCGGCGACGCCACCAACATCTACGTGTCGCATCTCTGGCGCGAGGACGATCCCGGCCGGGTGCGCAAGCTGGTCCTGACCAACATGCGGGCCGGGCTGGGGATCATGCTGTGCGGCACCGCCCTCCTGATCCTGCTCGGCGAAACGATCATCACGCTGTGGCTCGGCTCCGGGCATTTCGTCGGCACCGGCGTCCTTGCCACCATGTGCCTGATGTTCGCGCTCTACACCCAGCAGAGCCTGATGTTCGGGTTCTCGCGCGCCACCGAGAACGAGATCTATGGCCGCTGGTACCTGGCTGCCGGCCTGCTCAACATCGCGCTCAGCTGGATCCTGATCGGGCCGCTGGGGCTGTGGGGCGTGGCGCTGGCGACCCTGCTGGCGCAGCTGCCGACCACCAGCTGGTACATCCTGCACAGCGGGCTGCGCCGCCTGAACATTCCGATGTCGGCCTACCTCACCGGTGTCATCCGGCCGGTGGCGCTGTTCTTCCTGGTCTGCTGCGGCGTGCTCAGTGCCATCGCCTGGGTGCCGTCCGACATGATCGATCCGGTCGGGCGGACCGCCCTGGCGATCATCGCCTGCTGCCTGCTCTGCCTCGGCGGAGGCTGGAGCCTGCTGCTGGAACATGCCCAGCGCAGCGCCGTGCAGCGGCACCTCAACGGCCGGGTCCGGCGCTGGTTCGTCCGGAACGCCTGACCGCCTGCTGCACCCCGTCGCTCAGGACCCGTCCGGCCCGGGCTGCTCGAAGCCGGTCCACAGATTGCCATGGGCGATCCAGCCCAGTCCCGGCGCCGCGATCATGCCGCGGGATCCGTTCAGCGGCGCCGCCCCGCGGGAGAAGCTGTTGCGGTACAGGATGGTGTCGCGCATCGGCGTCTGCCGGGCCGCCGTGGCGTCGCCAGCGATGATCCCGCGCGGCGCGTCGGCCAGGCGGTTGTGTTCGAACACATTGGTGTCGTAGCCGCCGGCGTCGAAGCCCGGCCAAGTCGTCATGCTGATGCCGGCATGGACCAGCCGGTCGCCACGATTGCCGCGGAAGATGTTGCCGAGATGGCCGATGGCGCCGGGCGCGTCGGCGTAGAGGTACTGCGTATAGGTCACGAGCCCGTCATAGGATTCGTAGATCTCGTTGTTCGTGACCAGGTTGAAGAAGACGGAGTTCAGCTGCGGCGTCGACCCGACACCGACGGACCACAGCTCGACGCCGCCGCGGACCCGGGTGATGGTGTTGCCGTCGACGACGATATCGGCGGAGTTGGAGAAGAGCTGCACGCCCGAGGATGCGGTGTCCTGCGTCGCGTAGAAGTCCTTCCCGTCCAGCCGGTTGCGATAGATGGCGGCCCGGGCGGCGACGCCGACGATCTCCGTCAGGCTGCCGGGCGGCGGGGTGAGATCCCAAGGCCGATCGATCCGGACGGTGCGGCGCGCCGGATCATATCCCAGGATACGCCGGTACTGGCCGCTGCCGGGGCCGGAGACGATCAGGAGGTCGGGGGCGCCGCCGGCCTCCATGGCCGGCAGATCGGCCGAAAGAGTGATCTCGTCCGCATCTGCGGCCACGACCGACCGGACGAGATCCGCGCAGCATTGCTCGAACAGGATCTGCTCGCCCGTGTTCTGGTCGAAATCCCTCCATTCCGGCGGTGCCGGGGCCAAGCCGGTCGTGGTGTTGTCGGCGATGTAGATGTCGCGGGTGCCGCCATCATGCGCCTGCGACACGAAGAATCGGCCCTGCGAGGTGCCTTCCCGCGTGGAGAGGTCGCGGTCGCGGGCGGTGTTGCCGGTGACCGCCAGCTCGTGCCCGCCCCAGCTCACGATCGCCGCCACGCCCTTGTCGCCCAGCAGGAAGCGGCAGTTCTCGATGAAGATCTGTGCCGAGGATTTGAGGAAGCCGCCGCTGCCGGTGAAGTCCACATTCGCCAGCACCACGTCCCGCGCACCATCCAGGTCGAAATAGGGCAGGGGCGCGGACAGGATCCGGGCGGCCGTGATGCGCAGCCGGGCGACGCCGCGAAGGCTGACCGCCGGGCCGGCATCCGCCGGACGGCCGCCCGCGTCGATCGTCAGGCCGGAGATGTCGACGCCGTTGCCGCTGCCGGCGCCATCCGCCACCAGGAACGCCTCCTTGGTCGCGGCGGCAGGGTCCAGGCGAAGGGTGGTGACATCGCGGCCGTCGCCCTGCCAGCGCACGGCGTTTGGCAGCAGCAGGCTGCGAGACGTCAGATAGGTTCCGGCCGGGAAGTGAACGGTGGCCGGGGCCTGGGCCGCCGCGTCGGCCAGGGTGGCCTGGATGCCGGGTCCGTCATCGGCCACGCCGTCACCCTTGGCACCATAGTCGCGGACATCGAAGGACGGCCGGCCGTCGAAGGATCCGGCTGATGCCGCAATGGTGACGGCGACCGGGCCGCTCCAGCCGAACCGGCCGCCATGGCCGTTGTGCGACCAGATCTCGTAATCGCCCGCGGCCAGATCCGCCGGGACGGTGACATCGACCCGGTATGGATTGACGGCGGTGACGGTGGCCCACCGCCCGGGGTGCGGCCCCACCGGTTTGAGATAGACCCAGGCCTGGCTGGTGCCGTTGTCATGGGCCAGGTTCCGGCCATAGACTGACAGCGTGCCGCCGGCGGCAGCCGGCAGCGGCCCGGCCCACCAGGCCTCGGTTCGGTTCAGGCCGATCGGCCGGCCCGCGCCGTGGGCGTTCCAGGGCCAGACCAGGTACAGGCCCCAAGACGGCAGCGTGTCCGGCAGATGGCCGGCAACCGCGTCGCCGCCGGGCGTCATTCGTGCCGCGTCGGTCCAGGCTGCCTGGCCGCCCGATTGGCTGAAGACGCGGAATCCCGAGGCGGCATCGAACCCGGCGCCGCTGACGACGAAGCTCTCATCCGGGCCGGCTGTCCGGGTGAAGGCGGCGACATGGGGCCCGTCAGCCGACACCGCGAGGCGGGGAGGGGCGTAGTCGTCGAATCCGGACGGGAGCGGAGGTTCCGGATCGGGGGCGGGAAAGCCGAAATCGGACGGGGTCGCGGCCGGCGCGTCGATCGCGAACGGCGCCGCCCGCGCGGGAGCCCCGGACAGCAGCGCCAAGGCGACGGCTAGACCGGCAACGACAGCCATGAGCCTGGAGGACCCCGGCAGGAGGCCATCGGATGAAATCGCCATCCATCGCGTCATCGACCTCGATCTCCATCTGAACCGGGCGACCCACCCGTACAGAG
>NZ_JBYRFX010001174.1:0-4147 GCF_057815775.1 Inquilinus sp. | reverse complement strand
GGCAAAGCCATGGCCGCCGACGACCGGGACGACGAACTGCGCTACGTCATGAAGCAGCTTGAAGGCTGGCTGGCCCGCTGGCAGGGCGGCGGGGCCCCGGATGGCCGGCAGCTGTGGCTGCTCAAGAGCGCCGCGGCCGAGCTGCACATCGACGAGGGCGAAGCCTATGACCCGAGCGAGCCGTCCAGCCACGGCGACGTCGCCAACATGCTCGCCGCGATCGACCCGGAACAGCCACTGCTGCCCGAAGGCGAATCGATGCCCGAGACCAGCTACACGTTGGCGGAGTTCGAGCGGGACATGGAGCTGCTGCGGCCGAAATACGAATATCTGAGCTGGCGCGGCGGCCGGCCGGTCGGCCGGGCCTAGGCCGCCGGCTCAAAGGCCTGCCTCTCTACCCGACGGCCCCTTTATCATTGCGGATGTGGAACTATTTTGCTCTGTCGCGTGTCTACCAATGGCACGCACCATTGCAGGGGACAGCTCATGACCCGATCGATCAAGGCGGCCATCCTGGCCCTGGCCCTGTCGGTTGCAGCGCCGATTGCCCTGTCGTCCGGCCCCGCCGCGGCCAACAACATCAACCAGCCGCATGTCTGGCGCTCCGACCGCGACCACCGGCACGACCGCGACTGGCGGCGCGGCGACCATCGGGATCATCGGCACGACCGCCATGACCGCCGTCGCGATGATCGGCACCAGGGGCGGGACCATGACCGGAACGATCATGGCAATATCCTGCAGCAGCTGCTTCGGTGATTTGGGACGTGTTCGGCAGCCGAATCTCCCCGCGACCGGGGAGCCTGGGTGACGGATCGACTGCAATTTGAAGAGATATGGCGGAGAGGGTGGGATTCGAACCCACGGTGCCCTTGCAGACACAACGGTTTTCGAGACCGTCCTATTCAACCACTCTAGCACCTCTCCGTGAGGCGCGGCGGGTGGTTCGGGAACCCCCTCCGCGTGGTCGGCGCGGACCATAGTCGAGAGCGTTCGGCCATGCAAGCATGGAACGCAGCGATTTTCAGGTCCCGGTTCCGGCCGTTCGCCGGGCCCTCCCGTGGTATTCCGTCGTTGACAGCGGACCGTGCCTGACTATAGTGCCGCGTTCACGGAACGGGTGCCGCCGTCTCGGCCGGTGCCCGTATGCGTTTTTGATCACCTGAGGATTGTCCGCAAGGTCGTCCTCCTAGTCGACGGCAGCCTGACCATGTTCGCAGTCATCCGCACCGGTGGGAAACAGTACCGGGTCGCCCAGGACCAATTTGTGACCGTCGAGCGTCTCGACGCTGAGCCGGGCGCGTCCGTCACGCTGGAAGAGGTGCTGATGCTCGGCGGCGGCGACACCGCCATCCAGATCGGCACGCCGGTGATCGCCGGCGCCTCGGTGACCGCCGAGGTGGTCGAGCAGACCCGCGGCCCGAAGATCATCATCTTCAAGAAGAAGCGCCGCCAGAATTATCGCCGGAAGAAGGGTCATCGTCAGGACCTGACGGTGCTCAAGATCACCGCCATCGCCGGCGCGTAAAGAGGAGATCGAGAGATGGCACATAAGAACGCTGGTGGTTCGTCGCGCAACGGTCGTGATTCGGCCGGTCAGCGCCTCGGTGTGAAGCTGTTCGGTGGCCAGGCCGCCGTTCCGGGCAACATCATCATGCGTCAGCGTGGCACCAAGGTTCATCCGGGCGTCAATGTCGGCATCGGCAAGGACCACACGCTGTTCGCGCTGGTCCCCGGCACGGTCCAGTTCAAGCTCAGCCGTGGCCGCATGACGGTGACGATCGCCGAGCACGCGGAAGCTGCGGAGTAAAGCCTCGCTCCCTCGGGGGCTAGAGGCATGGGTTCGGGAGACGGGGGAATGGGCGACCATTCCCCCGTTTCGCGTTTGGTGCGACAAGAGAGGGTGGCGATCCGGCAGGGTCGGCGCCTGGGCCTGAGATGGTCAGCAGCGTGCGGGTGAGAGCGGTCCGGTCATGAAGTTCCTCGACGAAGCCAAGATCTTCCTGAAGAGCGGCGACGGCGGGAATGGCTGTGTCGCGTTCCGACGCGAGAAGTTCATCGAATTCGGCGGCCCCAGCGGCGGTGACGGCGGCCGCGGCGGCGATGTCTGGATCGAGGCGGTGGACGGGCTGAACACCCTGATCGACTATCGCTACCAGCAGCATTTCAAGGCCGATCGCGGCCATCACGGCATGGGCTCCGACCGCTTCGGCGCCGCCGGGGCCGACAGCGTGCTGCGCGTCCCGGCCGGCACCCAGGTGCTGGACGAGGACAAGGAAACCATCCTGGCCGACATGGTCGAGATCGGCCAGCGTGTGCGGCTGCTCAAGGGCGGCGACGGCGGTTTCGGCAACCACCATTTCAAGACATCGACGAATCGCGCGCCGCGGCGGTCCGATCCCGGCTGGCCGGGTGAGGAGCGCTGGATCTGGCTGCGGCTGAAGCTGATCGCCGATGCCGGGCTGGTCGGCCTGCCCAATGCCGGCAAATCGACCTTCCTGGCCGCCACCACCGCGGCCAAGCCGAAGATCGCCGACTACCCCTTCACCACGCTGCACCCGAATCTCGGCGTGGTCCGCTCCGACGATCATGAATTCGTGCTGGCCGACATTCCCGGCCTGATCGAAGGCGCGCATGAGGGTGCCGGGCTGGGCGACCGCTTCCTCGGCCATGTCGAACGCTGCGGCGTGCTGCTGCACCTGGTCGACGGCACGCAGGACGATGTGGCCGAGGCCTATCGCGTGGTGCGCGAGGAACTCAAGGCCTATGGCGGCGGCCTGGCCGGCAAGCCGGAGATCGTCGGCCTGAACAAGATCGACGCGCTGGACAAGGAAACCCTGGCCGTACGGCAGAAGGCCCTGAAGGCCGCGGCCGGCCGGAAGGCCAAGCTGGTGACCCTGTCCGGCGCCACCGGCGGTGGGGTGCAGGACGTGCTGCGCCTGCTGTGGGCCCAGGTCGCCGCCAGCCGCCCGGCGCCGGCACAGCCGGTGCCGGAGCCGGCCGAGATCAACCCCTGGGCGCCGACCGACTCCGACTAAGAGTCTTCCGGTCTGACAGCCAACTCCAAGACGGATCGCCGATGAGACCGCACTCCGCGATCCATTTGGCATACCCGCATGCCATTGATGCATTGGGAACGCTGCCGTGAATCTGGCTGTTTCTTGCGCAGGGAGCTGTCAAGCTAGCAACAGGGAATGAAGAACCGGAGGATTTTCTAGCTTTCCAATCTGGGCATCAACGAATCGGCAGGCGAGTTTCAGACCCTGGCTCCCAATTTTCTTCAGTTCGATGACAAGATATTACAATGTTACATCATCTCTCACGAAGGGGTGCGCCCGTCCGCCGTGATGAGGGTTAGTTCTTCACGTAGACCCAGGCCTCGGCGCCGGATTTCAGCCGGACCAGGATGCGCCTGTAGTCCGAGACCTCATAGGCATCGGCGGCGGCCAACTCGGCCGCGGTGATACGGAACACCGTCCCGGCCACCTCGTCCGCCGCGTTGCCGCTGGGCTCGACGATCGGGTGGAAGCGCTTGCCGCTGGTCCGGATCACCTCGGGGTCGGTGATCTCGAGCATCGAATTGCGATAGCCCGGCATCGCGTCCGGCGCGCCGTCGAGGCGGCGGCCGAAGGAGGCCAGCTGGACGTTCTCCTGCTGCAGCGTGCCGTAGGAAAACAGCAGGATGGTCGCGTCCTCGGTCATGGGGCTGCCTCCGTTGCGAAATCCGGCGGGACCAACCCGGCGGCATCCGTCGCGGCCGGATGATAGCCACCGCGGTGCAAGGCGGGGAGGGGGCGCGCCGCCGCGTCGCAGAACGGCTATCCCTGTGGGGGCCGAGGCGGTAGGAAGAGGCCCCTGTCCTCTGCCCGCCGAATGCCGTCATGACCGCTTTCCTCACCCAGGCCCGCCGCATCGTCGTCAAGGTCGGATCGGCCCTGCTGGTCGATCAACGCACGGGACAGCTGCGTCGCGCCTGGCTCGACGCCCTGGCCGACGATGTTGCCCGCTGCCGGGCGCGGGGGCAGGAGGTGGTGATCGTCTCCTCCGGCTCGATCGCGGCGGGGCGCGAGCATCTCGGCCTCAAGGGCCGGGCGCTGCGGCTGGAGGAGAAGCAGGCCGCCGCCGCCACCGGCCAGATCCGCCTGGC
>NZ_JBYRFX010001173.1:0-14619 GCF_057815775.1 Inquilinus sp. | reverse complement strand
CTTGCCGCGGGCGGTGGCGTAAGGGCCGCAGACATCCCGCCGGTCCTCGGCCCGGGTCAGGGCGACATACAGCAGCCGGCGGTACTCCGGCCCGCGCCGCCCGGCCGCGCGGTCCATCGCTTCGCGATAGGCGGGAGGGCGGGCGGCGGCGCGCGGCGCCCACAGCGGAACCGGCAGGCCCCCCTCCACCGAATCGGCATCCGGCCACAGGATCTTCTCGCCGGCGCGGGCACCGGTGCCGGGCATGCTGACGGTGTCCGGCAGGATCACGATCGGCGCCTGCAGCCCCTTCGAGCCATGCACCGTCATGATCCGCACCTGGGCCTCGCCGGCCTCCTGCTCGCGCTTGATCTCGGTCTCGCCGGTCTCAAGCCAGTGCAGGAAGCGTTGCAGCGACGGCGGCAGCTGCCGCTCGAACCCCAGCGCCAGCGACAGCAGCTCGTCCAGCGGGTCTTCCGCCTCGGCGCCCAGCCGGCCCAGCATGGCGCGGCGGCCAGACAGGGCGTCGCCGGGGCAGGGCTGGGCCAGCACGCCGGAGAACAGCTCGAACGGCGCCTGGAAATCGACCCGGGCCAGGATGTCCGACAGCCAGTTGCGCGCTGCCGTCACCGCCGGATCGCGCGACGCGGCCATGGCAGCCCACAGCGTGCCGGGCCGGCCATGCGCCAGGGTGAACAGCCGGTCGTCGTCGAAGCCGATCAGCGGGCCTTTCAGCAGCTCGGCCAGGGATAGGTCGTCCTCCGGCAGCAGCAGGAAGCGGGCCAGGGCCATCAGGTCCATCACCGCCAGCTGCTCGGTCAGCACCATGCGGTCCATGCCGCCGACCGGTACGCCGGCCGCCTTCAGCGCCCGCATCAGCTCGACGAAGAAGCGGTTGCGGGTGCGCACCAGGATCAGCACGTCGCCGGGCCGGATCGGCCGGCCCTTCGATTCCAGGAAGGTGCCCTCGCGCAGCCAGCCGGCGATGCGGTCGGCGATCAGCCGGGCCAGCCGGGCGCCGGGGTCGCTGATGCCGCGCTGCTCGGTCGGCGGCTCCCAGGCCGGGCGCTCGTCGCTCTCGCTCGGCCCCAGCAGGGGCCACAGCTCGACCAGCCCGCCATCCAGCCGCCGGCGCTCGGACACGAAATGATGCGGCGGCTCCGGCGCCACGCCGTCCAGCGCCGCGCCGCGGGCGAACACCGAATCGACCATGGCCAGCACGGTGGAGACCGACCGGAACGACGTCTCCAGCGGCACGATCTCGAACGGCCGCTCGGCGGCCCGGATGCGGCGGTCGAACACCGCGCGCATGCGGGCGAATTCCGCCGGGTCGGCGCCCTGGAAGCTGAAGATCGACTGTTTCTCGTCGCCGACGACGAAGACGGTGCGGGCGACATCGGCGCGGGCGCCCAGCCCGGCGAAGAACTCCTCGGTCAGGGCGGCGACCACGCGCCACTGCTCCGGGTTGGTGTCTTGCGCCTCGTCGATCAGCACATGGTCGATGCCGCCATCCAGCTTGAACAGCACCCAGGCCGATTTGCCCGGCCGCTCCAGCAGGGCGGCGGCCTGCAGGATCAGGTCGTCGTAATCCAGCAGGGCGCGGCGGCCCTTCTCCGCCCGGTAGCGGGCGATCAACGCATCGCCCAGGGTCAGCAGGGCGGCGGTGTTGTCGGCGGTCTCGGCGGCGCGCAGCCGCTCGACCAGCGCCAGGACGCGATCGGCCTCCGTCTGCAACGCATCCAGAACGCCGGGGATGGCGGCGACGGCCCGGATCGCCAGCGTCTTGTAGACCGTGCCTTCCTTGGTCAGGAAGCCACGCTGGTATTCGCCCCAACGGCCGGCCCGCGCCTCCGGCGCTTCCAGCCAGTTGGCGATGGCGGTGCCGCGCTCCTGGTCCTTGTTGCTGGCGCTGTCCAGCAGGGCATAGGCGGCAGTGCGCAGGGCTGCGCCGTCGAAGGCCGAATCGGCGCAGGCCTCGGCCAGCAGCGCGTCGCGGCTGGCGCCGTCCGGCAGGTCGAGATGGCGGCGGATGGCGGCGGTCAGCCCGTCCAGCCCGCCATGGTCGTCCAGCAGCCGGGCCAGCAGGCCGCGCTCGGCCACCAGCGCGCGCACGATCTCGCCGAACTCGTCGGCACCGACCGCCCCGGCCACCCGGTCGACCGCCGCGCCCAGCTCCGGGTCGGCCAACACCTGCCGCCGCACCCGTTCCAGCATCTCGTCGGCGCTGCGGTCGTCGATCAGCTCGAATTGCGGTGGCAGCCCGGCCTCGACCGGAAAGCGGCGCAGCAGCGACTGGCAGAAGCTGTGCACCGTCTGGATCCGCATGCCGCCCGGCACGTCCAGCACCTGGGCGAAAAGCCGCCGTGCCGCGGTCTGCACTGCGGCATCGGGCGGCGCACCCATCAGGTCGGCCAGCTTCAGCTGCAGCACATCATCCGCCGCCGTCGCCCAGCCCGCCAAGGTGACGGCGACGCGGTTGGCCATCTCCGCCGCCGCGGCACGGGTGAAGGTGATGCACAGGATGCGGTCGGGCGCGGTGCCGGTCAGCATCAGCCGCAGCACCCGGTCGGTCAGCACCTTGGTCTTGCCGGTGCCGGCCGAGGCGCCGACCCAGACCGACCGGCCGGGGTCGGAGGCGCGCCTTTGCGTCGCCGTCGGGTCAGGGCGGATCAGGCTCATTCCTCGCCTCCCCCCGCCGACCATTCCTTGACCCGGGCGAGATGGGCGTAGTCGGAGAAGCGCGGCGACAGGCCGCGCGGCTGTGACAGATACGGCGTCTCCGGCAGGTCGAAGCGGGCGACCAGGCCCGCCAGGCCGGCCAGCGCCTGCTCCGTCAGGGCGGCGATGTCGCCTTCCGCCGGCTTCACCGGCTTGATCTCGCCCGGCGTCGCCCCGCCGGACAGGCGCCAATGCTCCAGGCCGGTCACGGCCAGCCCGGCGGGCACGGCCGCGAAGCCGCCGTCGCGGATCATCATCGCCTCCAGCGGCAGCTGCGGCTGATGCCCGGCCAGGATCTGCGGGTTGCTCGGCACCATGCCGGTCTTGTAGTCGACCACCACCAGCCCGTCGGGGTCCTGGTCGATGCGGTCGGCCACGCCGCTCAGCGTGAACGGGCCGGCCGGCGCTGGCAGGGTCACCAGCCCCTTCTGCTCGGTCAGGATGGTGCGCCGGCCGGCCGCGCGCTGCCGGGCCTCGGTCTCGACGAACCAGCCGGCGATGCGGGCGAAGCGCGGCCACCAGAAGGTGCGGATGTCGGGGCCCGGCGGCAGCTTGGCGAATTCCGCCCGGCCCAGCGCCAGCAGCCGGTCGAGCGCGTCCGGCGGCAGCGTGTCGGGCCAGGCCTGCAGGAAGGCGGCCAGGGCGGCGTGGATCGCGGTGCCGCGCTCCGACGCACCCGGTTCCGCCTCGATCGGGTCCAGCCGTTCCAGCCGCAGCACCTGCCGCGCGAAGATGGCGTAGGGGTCCTGCATCCAGGTGGCGATCTGGGTCACCGACAGCCGCCGCGGCCTGGCGGCGACCGGGGGGCGGGGCGCTGGCGGCGCCACCGGCCGCACCGCATCGGGCTGGTCGATCCGCCGGGCCAAAGCGCGCCAGTCCCGTGCCGGCGACGACAGGGCCAGTTTCGCGCCGTCCAGCACGGCCTGCAGCCGCAGCAGCCAGCGCGACGGCACGGTCGGGGTGCCGTCGACCTTTTCCGCCCGGGTCAGGAAGACCTCCGCGCCGGCGGCAGCCTGGGCGAAGTCGTTGGCGGCCAGGCCGATGCGCCGCTCCGGCGCCGGCAGGCCAAATTTCTGCCGCATCGGCCGCGACATCCAGGGGTCGGCGGCGGGCGCTGTCGGCCAGCTGCCTTCGTTCAGCCCGCCCAGCACGATGCGGTCGAACCGCGCCATGCGACCCTCGACCGGGCCCAGGATCGCCAGCCGCGGGTGCCGGCCCCAGCGCGGCCGCACCACCGCGCCGTCCATCATCGCCTCGAACAGGCCGGGCCAGTCCTGGCCCGGGATCGGCGGGAAGCCTTCGAACCCGGTCAGCAGCTCATCGACCAGCGCCTGCGCCGCCTCGCCGTCCTCGGCGCGCCACAGCCGGGCCGGGCCGGGCTCGGTATCGGTGGCCGCCAGGGCTTCGGCGCAGGTCACATGCAGCCGCAACAGCTCGGCCGGCGACTGGTCCTCGGCCCGCACCGCGGCGACGAAGGGGGCCAGGATGGCGCCGACCCGCTGCAGCCAGGGGCCCAGCGACCCGGCGGCATCGCTGGCCGCCAGCGCCGCGTGCAGCCCGCCGATGCCCGTTTCCGGCGCCGGGCCGCGCAGCACCCGCCGCTCCAGCCGGCGCAGCGCCTCGCGGAACGGGCCGATCGCCTCGCCCCCCGCCGCCAGCGGATGCTTCAGCAGCGCCAGCGCCGCCAGCGGCGAGGCGTCGCGGAAGGCGATGTCGCCGACCAGGCGCAGATAGGCCCCGACCGGGGTGTCGGCCAGCGGCCGGCCGGCGCTGTCGTCGACGGCCACCTGCCAGCGCGCCAGATGCGCCGCCACCCGCCGCGCCAGCACCCGGTCCGGCGTCACCAGCGCGGCGGTGCGGCCCGGAATCTCCAGCACCTCGCGCAGCAGCAGGGCGATGACGCCCGCCTCCTCCTGCGCCGTGGCGCAGTCGATCCGGGCCAGCCCGTGCAGCGCTGGCGCCGCCAGCCCCACCGGGTTTCGCCAGGCGTCGGTGGTGGCGGCCGGGCGCATCACCTCGCGCAGCAGCACGGTGCGGTCGGGGCCGGCCGTCGCAGGGGCGGGCCAGTCGGCGACCGTCCGGCGGTCGATGTCCAGCCCCTCCAGCAGCCGCTTCAGGGGCTGCTGCGGATGGCCGTCGTCCAGCTGGGCCCAGCTGTCCTCGTCCATCTCCCGGTCCAGGCCGGGCAGCACCACGGCGCCCTGCGGCAGGGCCAGCACGGCGCGCAGCAGCGCCAGGTCGGACGGGCTGGTGCCCAGCAGCCCGGCGGCGATCACCGGGTCGGCCGGCGGCGCGGCGGTCCAGGCGGCGGCTTGCGCCTGGGTCAACCGGGCGCGCCAATCGGCAGGGTCCAACGCGTCCAGGTCGCGCAGCACATCGGGCCAGAGCGTGGTGACGATCTCCAGGAAGCGCAGCGTCTCCTGCCAATGCTCGGCCAGCTCCTCGGGCACCAGCCCGGCCAGCCGGCTGAAATCCAGCCCCTCGGCCTGCACCTCGTCCAGCAGCCGGCCCAGCGCCGCCGCCAGGTGCATCGCCTGGTCGGCGCCGATGTCCTGGTCCTGCCGGGCCAGGACCAGCCGGGCCAGCAGGATCTGCCGGCGCTGCGGCGCGATCGCCGGCGGCAGCTCCAGCGCCTCGGCCACCGCAGGCGACTCGGCGGAGGCGGCCAGGCCGATGGCGTCGGCATCGACATCGCCGATCGGCATCAGCCGGGGCAGCAGCAGCGGCCGGCCCTCGGCGGCGCGCAGGAAGGCGTCGCGCAAGGTGGTGCCGGCCCGCCGGCTGGGCAGCAGCACGGTCATGGCGCCCAGCGCCAGCGGGTCGCCCACCGCCCGGGCCAGCAGGCTGCGCGCCAGCGAATCGGCAACGCCGTTGCCGGCGGCGATGGTGTAGACGGCGCCGCCGGTCACGACCCGGCGCCCAGGGCTCGGGCCAGCGCCACGCCGCGGCCGCCCAGGCCGGTGATCGCGGCGGTGCGGCGATCACCCTCCGCCTGCGTCAGCTCGATCTTCAGCCGGTCGGCCGGGGTCAGGCCGCCCAGCCGGTCGGGCCATTCCACCAGGCAGATGCCCAGCCGGGCCTCGTCCCAGTCCAGCTCCAGCACCTCCTCGGCCGCCGCCAGCCGGTACAGGTCGAAATGCCAGATCTGGCCGGAAGGCAGATCGTAGGACTGCACCAGGGTGAAGGTCGGGCTCGGCACCTCTAGCCCCGGCTCGCCGGCGGCGGCGCGGATCAGCGCCCGGGCCAGGAAGGATTTGCCGGCGCCCAGATCGCCGGCCAGCAACACGGTGTCGCCGGGCGCCAGCAGCCCGGCGAGGCGGGCGGCGAGGGCTTCGGTCGCGGCTTCGTCGGGCAGGTCGAGGGTGAATCGGAACATCGACGGATTGTTCGCACAGCCCGGCCGGCGCGTCACGTCTAACGGGATGCGAAGCATCCTCGTCCAGCGCGATGCGAAGCATCGTCGCTTGGGGTGGCCGGCTGCGACCCGATCGCATCCAGATGATGCAGGATGGCGCGGAACCGGCTACCACAGGGGCGGTCGCAGATCCCGAAGGAAACCGCCATGTCCGTCCCGCATCGCACCGACGTCGCCATCATCGGGGCCGGCCCGGTCGGGCTGTTCGCCGTGTTCGAATGCGGCATGCTGAAGATGACATGCCATGTCGTCGACGCGCTGGGCGAGGTCGGCGGGCAGTGTGCGGCGATGTATCCGGAAAAGCCGATCTACGACATCCCCGGCCATCCCGAGATCGAGGCGTCGCACCTGATCGACCGGCTGGCGGAGCAGGCGGCGCCGTTCGGCCCGGTCTACCATCTCGGCCAGCAGGTCGAGACGCTGGTGCGGCAGGACAATGGGCGCTGGCTGGTCGGCACCAGCAAGGGCACGCAGATCGACGCCGCGGCCGTGATCGTCGCCGCCGGGGTCGGCGCCTTCGGCCCGAACCGGCCGCCGCTGGCCGGGATCGAGGAGTTCGAGAACCGCTCGGTCTTCTACATGGTGACGCGGAAGGAGACGCTGCGCGGCAAGCGGGTGGTGGTGGCCGGCGGCGGCGACAGCGCGCTCGACTGGTCGATCCTGCTGGCCGACATCGCCGCCCGGGTGCTGGTGGTGCACCGGCGCGATAAGTTCCGCGGCGCACCTGACAGCGTCGCCAAGCTGCACGCCTTGGCCGAGTCGGGGCGGGTCGAGCTGGTCACCCCTTACCAGCTGTACGGGCTGGAGGGGGCGGACGGCCAGCTGTCCGCCGTCACCGTGGCGACGCTGGACGGCGAGGTGCGGCGGCTGGAGGCCGACGTGCTGCTGCCCTTCTTCGGCCTGTCGATGAACCTGGGGCCGATCGCGGCCTGGGGGCTGGCGCTGGACAAGCACCACATCGCCATCGACCAGGCGACCGCGGCGACCAGCCTGCCCGGCATCTTCGCGGTCGGCGACATCGCCACCTATCCGCACAAGCTGAAGCTGATCCTGACCGGCTTCGCCGAGGCCGCCTCGGCCGCCCACGCCATCCACCCGATCGTCCATCCGGGCGAGGTGCTGCATTTCGAGTATTCGACGACCGCCGGGGTGCCGGGCGCCCGCGCCTGAGTTAGCCCAGCAAATCCGCCGCAACCGGGTACAGCGAGGCGACCAGCAGCAGGGCCATGCCGAGGTTGAAGGCGCGAACCGCGCCGGGGGCGTGCAGCACCCGGCGCAGCGCGGTGCCGAACAGCGCCCAGCAGCCGACGCTGGGCAGGTTCACCACGCCGAACACCAGGGTGACGATGGCCAGGTTCACCAGGAAGCCGGCCTGCGGCGTGTAGGTCGCAATCGCGCCCACCGCCATCACCCAGGCCTTCGGGTTGATCCACTGGAACGCCACGGCCTCCAGGAAGGTCATGGGCCGCCCGGCATCGCCGCCGGTGGAGATCGGCCCGGACCGCGCGATCTTCCAGGCGAGATACAGCAGATAGGCCGCGCCGCCGTATTTCAGCATCTGGTACAGCAGCGGCCAGGCGGCGAAGGCGGCGCCGAGGCCCAGCCCCACCGCCGCGACCATGATGCTGAAGCCGGCGGCGACGCCGATCATGTGCGGCACGGTGCGGCGGAAGCCGAAGCTGAGGCCGGAGGCGGTCAGCATGATGTTGTTCGGGCCCGGCGTGATCGAAGTCACGAAGGCGAACAGCACGAACGATGAAAGCAGCTGGGGTGTCATGATCCGGCCACCATGAACCCGGCCGAAAACCATGACAATCCGAACATTGTCTCGATCAAATCGTACAATCCGGCCGGGTCAATCAAAAGACTGGATCGTACGAACAGTCTGATCTAGACATTTCGTATGAATTGGCTTGCCCGATACCAAGCGGTCACCGAGGCGGTCGCGGCCCTGCTCGGTCCGGAGGCGGAGGTGGTGATCCACGATCTCGCCACCGACCGGATCCTGCACATCGTCAACCCGGTCTCGCGCCGCGCGGCCGGCGACCCGTCGCTGCTCCACCTGGAGGCGGAGGATCTCGCCCCCGGCCGGCCGGTGCTGGGGCCGTATGAAAAGGCCGGGCCTGCCGGCGACCGCATCCGTTCGGTCAGTGCCGTGCTGCCGGGGGAGGACGGACAGCCGGCCGGGTTGCTGTGCATCAATCTCGGCCTCGGCCGGGTCGATGCGGCGGCGCGGCTGCTGGCCGGGCTGTTCCCGCCGGTGGCGCCGCGCCCGGAGGCGCTGTTCCGGCGCGACTGGCGCGAGGCGGTCAATCTGATCCTGCGCGACCGGCTGGCCGCCGCCGGCCTGTCCGCCGACGGGCTGGACCGCGCCGGCCGTGTCGCCCTGATCGCCGCGATCGATGCCGAAGGCCTGCTGGAGATGCGCCACGCCGCCGCTTATGTCGCGGGCCAGCTCGGCATCTCCCGCGCCACCCTCTATGCCGACCGCGCCGCCGCGCGGTCCCGTTCCGCTGCCTGAGGATCCCTTGATGCGCCGCTTGCCCGAATTCGCGCTGGAAAGCTATTTCGCCCGCTGGGAGTTCACCGCCCGCCACAATCTCTGCGCCTCCGACATGCAGTCGATGACGCTGTCCGACTTGCTGGCCCTGGCGACGCCGGAGCAGCGCGAGGGCTGGGACAAGCTGTGGCTCGGCTACACCCAGACTCGCGGCGCGCCGGCGCTGCGGACGGCGATCGCGGGCACCTATGACGGGCTCGTGGCGGACGACGTGCTGGTTACGGTCGGGGCGGAGGAGGGGATCTTCCTGGCGCTGCAGGTGCTGCTGGGGCCGGACGACCACGCCATCACCCTGACGCCGAACTACCAGTCGCTCGAATCGGTCACCGCCGGCCTGTGCGCCGTCACCGGTGTCCCGCTGGATCAAGCCTCGGCCGCGGTGGGCGGCTGGGTGCTCGACCCCGACCGGATCGTTGCGGCACTGCGGCCGAACACCAAGGCGATCCTGCTGAACCTGCCGCACAACCCGACCGGCTACCTGCCGTCGCGCGCGGTGTTCGATGCGATCGTGGCGATCGCCCGGCCGCGCGGCATCTGGATCCTGTCGGATGAGGTGTATCGTGGGCTGGAGCGGCAGCCTGAGGACCGGTTGCCGGCGATGGCGGAGGCGTATGAGCGCGGCCTGTCGGTCGGCGTGCTGTCCAAGGCCCATGGCCTGCCCGGGCTGCGCCTGGGCTGGCTGGCCAGCCGCGACCGGGACCTGCTGCACAAGGTCGAGCGGCTGAAGGACTACACCACCATCTGCACCCCGGCGCCGAGCGAGGCGCTGGGCGAAATTGCCATCGGCGCCCGCGACCGCATCCTGGAGCGCAGCCGGTCGGTGATCGCCACCAACCTGCCGCTGCTGGAGGCATTCTTCGCCCGCCATGCCGACCGGTTTGACTGGCAGGCGCCGGTCGCCGGCTGCATCGCCTATCCGCGCTATCGCGGGGCGGAGGGGGTGGATGCCTTCACCGATGACCTGGTGCAGCGCGCCGGGGTGCTGCTGCTGCCGGCCCGGGTCTATCGCTCGACTCTCGGCCCGGTGCCGGAGGACCGCTTCCGCATCGGCTTCGGGCGGGTCGAGATACCACAGGCGCTGGCGGCGCTGGAGGGCCATCTGGCCGCCTGACGCATGCTGCGACGCGATGGCGGGGAGGCGCGGCGGCGCAGCAGCGTGTAGGGTGCGGCCAGATCACGGGAAGACCGCCCATGCTGCGCCGCCTCGCCTTCGCCCTGCTGCTCCTGCTGCCCGCCCTCCCTGTGGCGGCGGCCGACCAGACCCTCGGCACCTTCCGCGGCACGGTCGAGGGGCCTGGCGGCGAGACCACGCCGATCGAAGGCTTCGCGCTGGCGGTGAAGGATGACCGCGGCCGCTTCGTAGTCGGGCTGACCGCGACCGGCGAAGGCGTGATCCGCACCCGCCAGATCCAGTTGCTGCTGCCGGCCGATGCGGCCACGGGCAGCTTGGCCGTCGGCAGCTATGACACCGCCCGGCGCGACAAGGATGGCAAGACCGCCGGCGCGCTGTACCTCGCCGTCGGATCGGACGGGGCGCGGGTGCGCGACTGCCGCCTGGTCACCGAGGGCACGGTGGCGCTGAGCATGATCTCGCCCTTCGCCGGCACGCTGAATTTCACCTGCCGCGATTCGGCAGAGGCGACGCTGTCGCTGACCTTCGACGCGGTGCCGGTCGATCCCACCCAGGTGGTGCCGTCCGAACCGGTGGCGGCCTCCGGCCCCGGCCATGTCAGCACCGTGGTCGGCGCCCCGGTCGGCGCCACCATCACCGGCAGCGGCGCGGCCCGCCGGCAGGCCGCCGGCGGCCGGTTGCTGATGCTGTATCTGGAGCAGGAGCGCGAGGTCCACGGCGCCAAGCAGATGATGCCGGTGGGCGCCGTGGTGGTGGCGCTGCCGAAGGATGCCAGCCTCGGCGCGCATGATCTCAAGCCGTTCTCGCAATCGGTCGCGGCCGACAAATCCGCGACCGATTACGGTGTCTCCTTCAGTCTGGAGCAGGGCGACGATTCGCTCGACGGCTGCGACCAGGCCGCCAGCGGCACCCTGACCCTGACCGGCCTCGACCCCCTGTCCGGGTCGGCGCGCTTCACTTGCGCCGACCAGAACGACCTGGCGGTCGAGACCGATTTCGACGGCATCCCCACGACGGACTGATGTCCGCGTTGAGACGACGGACTAAGTGTCCGCGTCGACACGACGGACTGACGTCCGCGTCGGGACGACGGATTGACGCGGCCGCCGTCAGAGGACGAAGTCGCCGGCCACCAGGGTGGTGTTGGCGTTGACGACGATCTGGAAATCCGCCGCGCCGTCGCCGTTGATGTCGCCTTCGACGATCAGGTTGGCGCCGGACGTCACGAAATGCACCTGTCCCGCCACATGGGTGAAGGCGGCGTTGCCGATGAAGGCGAAGGCCTGGTCGCCGGTCACGCTGGTGTTGGCGTCGATCGCCGACAGGTCGATCTTGTCGCCCTGGTCATGGCTGAAATCGGCGATGGTGTCGCGGCCGGCCGCACCGGCGGCGGTGTGCGAGGCGCTGGAAAAGACGAAGCGGTCGGCGCCGTCGCCGCCGATCAGCGTGTCCTTGCCGGCCCATCCGTTCAGCACATTGGCGCCCGCATTGCCGACAAGGGCGTCGGCACCGGTGCCGCCGTTCAGGTTCTCGATGTTGAGATAGCTGTCGCCCTGGGCCTCGCCGCCCGAGCCGACGCCGGTGGCGAGATTGGCGTTCACCGCCACCGCGCTGTCGGTGTAGGTGGCGGTGTCGCTGCCGTTGCCGCCGTCCATGACATCGGGGCCGGCCCCACCACGCAGCACGTCATTGCCGTCGCCGCCGGACAGGAAATCGGCGCCGCCGTTGCCGGTCAGATTGTTGGCACCCGCGTTGCCGACGAGCGTGTCGGGAGCATCCCCGCCGGTGGCGTTGATGGCGGCGGTGCCGGTCAGGATCAGGCGCTCGACATATTGCGGCATGGTGTAGGACACGCTGGAATAGATCGTGTCGGTGCCGTCCATGGCCGAATATTCGGTGATGGTGTCGCCAGTCGAATCGACGATGTAGGTGTCGTCACCGAAATTGCCGATCATGACGTCATCGCCGGTGCCGCCATCGATGTAGTCGTTGCCGCCACCGCCATCGATGTAATCCGCCCCGGCCCCGCCATAGGCGGTATCGTCGTCGGCGCCGCCCTGGATATAGTCGTTGCCGTCCTCGCCGTAGAGCAGGTCGTTGCCGCCGCCGCCATACAGCATGTCGTCGCCGGCCAGGCCGTGGAAGATGTCGTTGCCGGTGTCGATTGCGCCGTTATGCGGCAGAGTGTCGTTGCCGCTCGTGCCTGTGAATGTGGTCATGAAGCCCCCAATACCTTAGGAATTAAAATATTAATTTCCGCTGACGAGCCGCAACATAGATTCTATTAAAGGCTTTGTTTGGGCGCAAAAGAGCTAAATCTAAGATAACGCGCGGTGTGATCGCCAAGGCGATTTCTTGCGCGGACATGAAAAAGCCCCCGCCTTTCGGCGGGGGCTGGTCCGGAGTTGATCCGGCCGAAGCCGGAAGCGCGATCAGTAGCGGTAGTGGTCCGGCTTGTACGGACCTTCGCTGGGCACGCCGATATAGGCGGCCTGCTTCGGCGTCAGCGTGGTCAGCTTGGCGCCGATCTTGTCCAGGTGCAGCGCCGCGACCTTCTCGTCGAGGTGCTTCGGCAGGACGTAGACCTTGCGCTCGTAATTGGCGTGGTTCTGCCACAGCTCGATCTGCGCCAGCACCTGGTTGGTGAAGCTGGCCGACATCACGAAGCTCGGGTGGCCGGTGCCGCAGCCGAGGTTGACCAGCCGGCCCTGGGCCAGGACGATCAGGCGCTTGCCGTCCGGGAAGATGACCTCATCGACCTGCGGCTTGACCTCTTCCCACTTGTAGTTGCGCAGGCCCTCGATCTCGATCTCGCTGTCGAAATGGCCGATGTTGCAGACGATGGCGCGGTCCTTCATCTGCCGCATGTGATCGAGCGTGATCACGTCGACATTGCCGGTCGCGGTGACGAAGATGTCGCCCAGCGAGGCGGCCTCGTCCATGGTCAGGACCTGGTAGCCTTCCATCGCCGCCTGCAGGGCGTTGATCGGGTCGATCTCGGTGACCATGACCCGGGCGCCCTGGCTGCGCAGCGACGCGGCTGAACCCTTGCCGACATCGCCGTAGCCGGCGACGACCGCGACCTTGCCGGCCATCATCACGTCGGTGGCGCGCTTGATGCCGTCGACCAGGCTCTCGCGGCAGCCATACAGGTTGTCGAACTTCGACTTGGTGACGCTGTCGTTGACGTTGATGGCGGGGACCTTGAGGGTGCCCTTCTTCATCATCTCATACAGGCGATGCACGCCCGTGGTCGTCTCCTCGGACAGGCCGCGGACCTCGGCCAGCATCTCCGGATACTTGTCGTGCATGAGCTGGGTGACGTCGCCGCCATCGACCAGGATCATGTTCGGGGTCCAGCCGCCCGGGCCGCGCAGGGTCTGCTCGATGCACCACCAGAACTCCTCCTCGTTCTCGCCCTTCCAGGCGAAGACCGGGATGCCGGCGGCGGCGATGGCCGAGGCGGCCTGGTCCTGGGTCGAGAAGATGTTGCAGGACGACCAGCGGACGGTGGCGCCGAGCGCGGTCAGCGTCTCGATCAGCACGGCAGTCTGGATGGTCATGTGCAGCGAGCCGGTAATGCGTGCGCCCTTGAGCGGCTTGCTCTCGCCAAACTCGGCGCGGCAGGACATCAGGCCCGGCATTTCGGTCTCGGCAATCGTAATTTCCTTGCGGCCAAAATCCGCAAGGCCGATATCGGCGACGACGTAGTCCTTTTCAGTGCTCATGGCGCTCTCCAGCATGACGAGGCATCAGGATCGCCGCCAGATCGCAGCGACCGAATGCCACAGATTTTAACGCACACGGGTGCGCGGGGATGAAGCCGTGTAGCAGGCTTCCGGCTGGAAAGCAATAATGATATAAAGAAGTCTTTATGTCTTTATATGGATTGGTGACGTCACATCTCTTCGCCGAACTTGTCCTGTACAAGTCGGTCGAGGGCGTCGAGGGCTTCGGCCGCCTGGTTTCCGCTGGCGGTCACGATCACGCTGCAGCCTGGGCTCGCGGCTAGCATCATCAGCCCCATGATCGAATTGCCGCCAACCGTCGTGCCGTCCTTGGAAACGGTAATCGCGGCATCGAAGGCCTCGACGGTCTGCACGAATTTAGCCGAGGCGCGGGCATGAAGGCCCCGCTTGTTGATGATCTGCAGTTCGCGAGAGTGCGATGTCATGGAGGGATAGCCGTCTCGTCACTTGCCGCTCAAGACGCGGCTGGCCACATTGATGTATTTCCGCCCGGCTTCGGAAGCTTCGACCAGGGCCTTTTCCATGTTGTTCTCACCGCGTACGCCGGCCAGCTTGATCAGCATCGGCAAGTTTACGCCGGCAATCACCTCGGTGTGGCCGCTGTTCATAACGGAAATGGCGAGATTGGAGGGGGTCCCTCCGAACATGTCGGTGAGAATGATAACGCCGTGCCCGTCATCGGCGCCGGAAACGGCCTGCAGGATGTCCTGCCGTCTCCGGTCCATGTCATCTTCCGGGCCGATCGATACCGTTTCAATGAATTTCTGCGGACCAACGACATGCTCGACCGCATGCCGAAACTCTTCAGCCAGCTTGCCATGAGTGACAAGCACAAGTCCGATCATGATATTACTGCTCCCATCGCATAAGCAAACAGGTGGCCCATATCGCAACGCAGCAATCTCGTCCACCGGTTGGGGGGACATCTTGGCGATGAAAAGGCGAAGTGCAAGCCAAAAATACAGAAATGGGGCTTCGGCCGAAGCCGGGTGGCAGTTCAGTCGAGCCTGATCGGGATTTTGGCCATGATGATGGCGAGCGGATTGACGGCCGCCGACGAGACCCG
>NZ_JBYRFX010001172.1:0-3782 GCF_057815775.1 Inquilinus sp. | reverse complement strand
TTCGGCAGGTCGCGCTTGTAGGCCTCGGCCCCCGGCGGGATGAAGAACACGTCGTTCTTGCCCCAGACAGCCAACAGCGGCGGCCGGTGCTGGCGGAAATAGGCCTGGAAGTCCGGATACAGCGCCACGTTGGTGCGGTAGCTCAGGATCAGGTCGAGCTGGATCTCCTGCGCCTCCGGCCGGTGCATATAGAAGCTGTCCAGGGTGTGGCCGTCGGGCGAGACCCGGTCGGCCGGGGCGCCGTGCTGGTACTGGAAGCTGATCGCCTCGTCGGTCAGCGAGGCGCGGCAAACTTCGCGGTTCGCCGCCGTCGGTTCGCGCCAATAGGTCTGCCACGGACCCCATTCTGCGCTCAGCCCCTCGATATAGGCGTTGCCGTTCTGGCTGATGATGGCGCTGATCCGCTCCGGATGCTTCATCGCCAGCCGCAGCCCGGTCGGCGCGCCATAGTCGAAGATGTAGAGGGCATAGCGCGTCAGGCCCATGGCCTCGGTGAAGCCGTCGATCACCTCGGCCAGATGGTCGAAGCTGTACTCGAAGGACGCGCGCGGCGGCGTGATGGTGTTGCCGAAGCCCGGCAGGTCGGGCGCGATCACCCGGTAGCGGTCGGCCAGCAGCGGGATCAGGTCGCGGAACATGTGGCCGGCGGTCGGGAAGCCGTGCAGCAGCAGCAGCACCGGGGCGTCGCGCGGCCCGGCCTCGCGATAGAACACCGAGGTGTCGCCGACCTGCTTGGTACCGTAGGTCACGGTCATGTCGTCTGTCTCCTGCGAAATCGGGGCCGCCGCCCGGGCGGCGACGGGAAGGGCAGCGAGGCCGCCAAGACCGCCGAGAAGGGTCAGCATCAATCGTCTGGTCAGGCCGAAATCATACGCCGGCATGGATGCCTCGTGTCGGGATTGCATTCGGCCCTGAATGTGGGTGGTTTCCGATCCTGGAATAACCGGGCAGGGTGGCAATCTGAGATTGCAAAAGGTGAAATCATGGATCGGCTCGAGGCCATGAGCATCTTCGTCGCCGTGGTGGATGCGGGATCGCTTGCCGCTGCGGCCCGGGCGTTGGGGCGGTCGCCGGCCACGGTGACGCGGGCGATCATGGTGCTGGAGGCGCGGCTGGGCGAAAGGCTGCTGCACCGGAACGCCCGCACCCTGCGGCTGACCGACAGCTGCGAGCGCCACCTGGCCGTCTACCGCAACGTCCTGGCCGAACTGGATGAGGCGGAGCGCAACGATGTGGGCGCCGGTGTGTTGGCGGGCACCATCGGGATCACCGCGCCGGAGCTGTTCGGCCGGCTGAAGGTGATGCCGGTGCTGGAGGAATTCCTGGCCGGCCACCCGGCGGTGCGGGCGCGCATGCTGCTGCTGGACCGGCTGGTGAATCTGGTGGAGGAGGGGGTGGATATCGCCGTCCGCCTGGCGCCGCTGCCGGATTCCGGCGTGGTCGAGGTGCGGCTGGGCGAGGTGCGGAAGCTGGTCTGCGCCGCCCCGTCCTATCTCGACCGCTCAGGCGTGCCGGACAGCCCGGCCGAGCTGCCGCGGCACATCTGTCTCGGCGAGGAGGAGGCCAATGAGCGCGAGCTGTGGCGCTTTGTCGACCGCACAGCACCCCGCAACCGGGCGATGTCGGTCGCGATCGAACCGCGGATCGCGCTGAACGGCGCCGGCGCGGCGATCGATGCCGCCCTCCGCGGCCGGGGCATCTGCCGGGCCCTGTCCTACCAGGTGATCGATCACCTGGCGGCCGGGCGGCTGGTGGCCCTGCTGCCCGGGTTCGAGCCGGAGCCGATTCCGGTCCATCTGGTGTTCCACCCGATCCCGCGGCGCAACGCGGTGCTGCGCGCCTTCGTCGACCATGCCACACCGCGGCTTCGGGCCGAACTGGCGGCGATCGCGGCGCGGATGCCGTGATGGGACGGCCTCAGGCAGCGCCCCGGCGATTGCATCGGCATGGCAGATACACCTGCCCCGATGCGTTGACAGCGCCCGGGAAAGAAGACACTTGGCATCGCATGGTCTCCGATACCCCCACCGCCACGACCTCGACCGAAGCCGTCCATTGGCGGCAGAATCTCTATGTCTGCCTGTTCGGGTCGTTCACGACCATCATCGCCATGACGCTGCTGCTGCCGTTCCTGCCGCTCTATGTCGAGCATCTCGGCGTGACGTCGCCGGCGGCGATCGTGCAATGGTCCGGCGTCGCCTTCGGCATCACCTTCCTGGCCGCGGCGCTGGTGTCGCCGCTGTGGGGCCGGCTGGCCGACCGCTATGGCCGCAAGCTGATGCTGGTGCGCGCCAGCCTGGGCATGGCCGTGGTCATGTCGATGATGGGGCTGGCGCACAATGTCTACGAGCTGGTGGCGCTGCGGCTGCTCACCGGGCTGGCCGGCGGCTATGCCTCCGGCGCGGTGATCCTGGTGGCGATGCAGACGCCGAAGGACCGCTCCGCCTGGGCGCTCGGCACGCTGTCGATCGGCGTCATGGCCGGCAGCTTCGTCGGGCCACTGGTGGGCGGCGTGCTGCCGGACCTGATCGGGCTGCGGCAGACCTTCTTCGCCGCCGGCGGCACCATCTTCATCGCCTTCCTGGCGACCTGCTTCCTGATCCGCGAGGACCATGGCGCGCTGGCAGCCCGGCGGGCCGCAGGCGCGCCGCGCGTCGGCACCTGGGCGGCGATCCCGGACCGGCGCCCGGTCCTGGCCATGCTGGCGACGGCGCTGATGCTGATGTTCGCCAACATGTCGATCGAGCCGATCATCACCGTCTATGTCGCCCAGCTGGTGCCGGCGGGCGGGCGCATCGCCCTGATGTCGGGGCTGGTGATGGCGGCGGCGGCGCTGGCCAGCATCATCGCCGCCCCGCGCGTCGGGCGGCTGGCCGACCGGATCGGCGCCTGGGGCGTGGTGATCGGCTGCCTGGTCGCCTGCGCCGTGCTGCTGATCCCGCAGGCCTTCGTCACCGATGCCTGGCAGCTGGTGGGCCTGCGCTTCCTGATGGGGCTGGCGCTGGCGGGGCTGTTGCCGTCGATCACCTCGCTGATCCGGCACAGCGTGCCGGACACGGTGACGGGCGGCGTGCTGGGCTATTCCCAGTCGGCCCAGTATCTCGGCCAGATCACCGGGCCGCTGGCCGGCGGATTCCTCGGCGCGCAGTTCGGCATGTCCTCGGTGTTCTTCGCCACCAGCGCGCTGATGCTGGCCGGGGCCGGGGTCAACTGGGCTGTCCACCGCAGCCTGCAGCGCCGGCCGGTGCCGGACGGGTCGGCTAGCCGGGCACGGTGACGCGGGCCGGGGCGGCGCGGAAGCCGCGCCAGCCCTCGGCGCGTAGCTGGCAGGCCGGGCATTCGCCGCAGCCATGGCCCCAGCGGTGCGACTGGCCGCGGTCGCCGAGATAGCAGCTGTGGGTCCCGTCCCGGATCAGCTCGACCAGCGCGCCGCCGCCCAGCGATTCCGCCATCCGCCAAGTCTCTGCCTTGTCGATCCACATCAGCGGCGTGTGCACGACGAAGCGCCGCTCCATCCCCAGGTTCAGCGCCAGCTGCATCGCCTTCATCGTGTCGTCGCGGCAGTCGGGATAGCCGGAGAAATCGGTCTCGCAGACGCCGACCACGAGATGGCGCAGGCCGCGGCGATAGGCCAGGGCGGCGGCGAAGTTCAGGAAGATCAGGTTGCGGCCGGGCACGAAGGTGTTCGGCAGGCCGTTGTCCTGCATCGCGATCTCGACATCGCGGGTCAGCGCCGTGTCGCTGAGCTGGCCGAGCACGCCGAGGTCGAGCATGTGGTCGGG
>NZ_JBYRFX010001171.1:0-5093 GCF_057815775.1 Inquilinus sp. | reverse complement strand
GCAAGGACATCCTGTCGGGCGGCGCCGGCGCGGACAAATTCGCCTTCACCGCCATCGGCGACAGCCCCGTCGGGGGAGCGTCGGCCTCCGACGCGGTCGTTGATTTCAGCCAGGCCCAAGGCGACCAGGTCGATGTGTCGGCGATCGACGCCAACACCGGTTTGGCCGGCGATCAGGCCTTCAGCTTCATCGGCACGGCGGCCTTCGGCCACCATGCCGGCGAGCTGCGCTTTGAGACCGTGTCCGGCACCACCTCGGTCACCGGCGACGTCGATGGCGACGGCACGGCGGACTTCCAGATCCGCCTGTCCGGAACCATCGTGCTGGTGGCGGGGGACTTCGTGCTCTGAGAGCCTGATCGGGAGACGGGGCGGGGGACGAGCCTCCCGCCCCGTCGTCTCAGCCGAAGAAGCCGGTGCGGTGCACCACCGCGGCCGAGACGCCGCGGACCAGGCCGTAGAGCTGCCGCATCGGCCGGAAGATGCGCTCGTTCTCGAACTGGTAGCTCTGGCTCTCGTCCGAATTGTAGGTCGCGGCCTCGCCGAAATCGGCCACGGCAATGGTGTCCTCGGTCAGCGGGAAGATCTCTTCCAGCGACGTCACCGCCGGCAGCACGTCGAGATGCAGCACGCGGGCGATCACCTGCTTCAGGGTAAGGTTGTGCCGGCTGGAGAATTCCGGGATCCGCATCGCCAGCAGGAAGATCTCCTGGATCAGGGCCAGGCGCACGGCGTGAAGCACCGCCAGCGCGTCGCGGCTGGCGCCGTCGACATGCGGCGCGTCCTCGGTCGCACCACCCTCCAGCCCCTCGCGCAGCAGGATGAAGTCCTTGTGCAGGGCGCGGAACACCCGGCTCTGCCGTTCCCACACCGGCATCGGCTCGAGATGGCCTGACAGGGCCAGCATGCGGTCGGCCAACTCGCGGTCGCCGGTGGCGGCGGCGCGGGTGATCCAGGCGCCGGGGTTGAGCGCGTCGATATAGGACTTCATCGCCGCCGGATTGCTGGCCGAGGCGCCGTAGGTGATGATCCCGACCAGCTGCCGGAACCGGTGCGAGCTGTCGTACAGCTCGCGGAACCGCTCCGGGTCCTTGGCGATGGCGGCACCGGCGCCGCCGACGCTGTTGGCCATGAGGCCGAGCTGCATCAGGATCGCATTGTGCGGGATGGCCCGCAGCTGCGACGGCATGGCGTGGTCCAGCTCGCCCGGGTCCTCATGCTGCCGCTTGGTGGCGCGGCTGCCGGACGGGAACAGCAGGTTCGGGCCCAGCGCCTGCAGCAGCACGCCATAGTCGCGGCTTTCCATCAGCCGGACCTGGAACTCCTTCACCGTGGTGAAGAACTCCCTGACATAGGACGCCTCGTCGTAGAACGGGTCGACGCGGGTGACGTCGACCGGCGCCAGGATGTGCTCGACGATGCGGGTGATGACGGCATAGGCCAGGTCGGGGTGGGCGAAGTACAGGTAGCCGTCGCCGCCCTGGAAACTGACCTCCTGCTTGAAGGCCACGCCCTGCTCGGCCATGAAGGCGCGGGTCGCCGGCGGGTCGACATAGGTCAGGCGGTCGGCGATGCCGCCGGGATGGCAGCCGCGGCCGATCGATTCCCCATGGGTGTCGAAGATCAGCAGCTGGACATCCGGCAGCCCGGCCTTGGCCACCACCCGGATCAGGCGAAGCCGCAGCCGCTCGATCGAGGCCGCGGCCGCGGTCTGGCCGAGATAGCGGCCGGCGTCGGAATAGCCGGTCTGCACGCACAGCCGGCCGCGCCGCCGGATGTAGTCGCGGTAATGCGGGTTCTCCAGCAGCTGCTCGATGATCCGGCTGCCGTTTTCGAGCGCCTTCTCGGTCTCGAACAGCGGCGAGATGTCGACCATGCCGTCGACGCCGAACAGCCGGGCGTAATACAGCGCGGTCAGGCAGGTCAGCGCGCTCTCGCTCTCGGCGATCAGGAAGCGGATCGGCGCCGAGCTGTCATTGTACTTCAGCAGCTGGGCCAGCAGCATGAACAGCCGCTTGACCGAGGTGCGCTCGGCCAGCATTGAGCCGAAATTGACCGTCACCGGCTCGACCGCGTCGAGCAGGGCGTTCAGCCGGTCGAGATAGGATTGGCGGTAGCGCGGGTCGTTCGGGTCGGACACCAGCCCGACCGCCTTGCGGATGGCGTTGTGGACCTGGGTGGCGTTGATCCGGACATGGCTGTGCGCCGCGCCCAGCCCATGCGTCGCCAGCTCGGCCCGCAGCAGGCAGAAGCGGCGCGACAGGTCGGGATCCTCGGTCCGGTCCAGCGCCCGGTCGACGATGGCGATCAGGCTGGCCGCCTCGGTCAGGCGCAGCGCCTGGCCGGCATGGATGCGCTGGCTGATGACGCGGATCTGCTCGCGCCCGGCGGCGGTGCCGGGGTCGGCGACGGCGAAGGCCGCGACCTCGTCCCGGATCTGGGCGATGGCCAGGGCGATCCGGCTCTCCAGCAGGTCGAGCGTCTCGAGCAGGTCGGCGGCGCCGCGCGGCACCGCCGCCCGGATCCCCCGGACCTCGCCCAGGTAATGGTCCAGCTGTGCTGCCTGGACCAGCAGCCGCTTGTGCAGCGTGTCGGTCCAGCGGATGTCGGACCGGCCGTCCAGGTCGTAGCCGACCCAGGTGGCCAGGGTGATCAGCCGCGGCGTCAGGCTGCGCCAATCCTCCGGATAGGCCTCGCGGGCGACGTCGAGCAGCACGCCCCAGGCGCGGCCCAGCGCGGCGCGGGCATTGGCGATGGCGTCGAGCGACAGCGCATGTTCGCGCGCCAGGCTCAGATCCGGGTCGGGCCGGTGCTCCGCCGCGCCGGCGCGGGCCAGCAGGGCGGTCCGCGCCTCATCGGTCAGGGCCTTGCCGTCGGCGGTGCGGCCGACGGCCAGCAGCGCCAGGTCGGTCATCAGCGCGCCGGACAGGCTGAAGGTCGGGTGCGCGGTGAAGACGGCGCCGAAGGCCTCGCTCTCGACCAGCCGACGGAAGTCGGCGAACGGCACCGGGGCGCCGGCGGCATCGCGCGTCAGGCCCTGGAACAGGGCCTGCAGCTTCGCGTCGTTGGCGTCGGGTACGGTCTCGCCGAGATAGCGGCCCAGCCGGGCGGCGCGATGGCTGAAGCCGTCCAGCGTCAGATGGGCGATCAGCTGTGCGATATCGGCATAGCCGAGCTTGCCGTCCGCCAGCCGCCGCGACACTTCCAGCGCCAGATGCTGGATCGGGTTGGCAAACGGGTCCTCGCGCTGCGACTTCTCATACCGCTTCAACAGCTGCGTCAGCTCGCGGGCGAGGGGCATCGTCCGATCCTCCTGGTTGGGCGAGGCTTGGCGCGTGTCCGGCATGGCGCATTCCTGGTGCGGCGGTCACGAATGCTGCAACCGCGTTACGCATCCATGTTGCGCTGCGAAGAGGTTGTCAATCGCTTTGGCGACGAATTTCCCCTCGCGAGCGACAGAACCGAAAGTCGCGCCGTGCGGCCAGGATTCAGCGATGGCTTAGAAGCCGATCAAATCCAACCGGTTGTGACGGGTTCCTGATCCGGCAAAGAAATGGCCCCGACGCGGGGGGAGCGCCGGGGCCTTTCTTCTAGCCTGGAAACCGATCCGCTCGGAGGGGAGGGAGCGTTCGGCCCGGCTGGACGGCGTATGCGATCCCATCGGAGGACCTTGGTGATGGCTGGGGGGACAAACCATCACCGCCGCCCTACTGATTTGGTGACGACCGTCGGATTGTCAAGCAATCGGGGCCAGGGAAATGCCCTGCGACGGCCCGTCGCAGCACACAGGCCTAGTGGGCGTCAAGATGGTTTCGCGCGTGGTCCCGATCGATCAGGTCGTAGCCCCGCTTCAGCGCGGCGCCGGCGCCGATGGCGCTGATGCCGAACAGGCCGAGCCCGACATGATACAGCTCCGGCGAGCGGGTCAGGACCAGCCCGACCACGGCCAGCAGGCCCAGCAGGAAGGTCACGGCGAAGCAGGATCCCGGCTGGCTTGGCAGGAAGGCGCGGGTCGGCAGGTGATCCCGGGCGTCGAAATGCTGCTTGATCAGCAGCATGACCGCCGCGATGCAGGCCAGGAACAGGGCGATGCCCAGCACGTAGAGATCATTGCTCTGCGCCCGCGCGGCGCTGACCAGGCCGAGCAGGGCGATGATGGCGGCGGCCGCCGCTGCGTTCAGGCGTCTCATGATCCGTGATCCGATCGTCTCGCGAAGTGCGGATCACTTTTAGTCCCGTCCCGCCCGGCCGCAAGAGGGACGGCGCCTGAGCGGCAAAAAACCTCTCCGGCGGGGGAGGCCTGTGCACTTGACGTGGGTTGGGTTCGCAAGAGCGAAGCCAATCGACGATGTCGGCTCGCGACGGCGACGATGGATCGTCGCGCAGTATTATCCCTCGACTCGTTGTTCCCTTTATGTTCTATTCAAGGAATGACACAAGCCGCCACCACGCCCCAGACACCCACCGCCTCACCGGCGGCGGCGGTGTTTGCGCAGGAGTGGACGCTGCTGTCGGAGATGGAAGCGCTTAGCGGCGCGTTGGCCCGGGAATTCCAGGCCAGGAGCGTCGCGGCCCTCAAGGGCAAGGACGACGCCAAGGCCGGAACCGCAACGAGCCATTTCAACGATCTGTTCCTCGGCATCCGCCGCTCCGTCGCCCTGAAGGCCAGGCTGGACAAGCAGTGCCGGCAGCAGGGTCGGGCGGCCGAAGACCGCCGCGACCGGCGGCAGGCGCGGATCGACCAGCGGCGCCGCAAGGTGGCCGAGGGCGTCTCCCGTGCCATCGCCGCGGCCACGCCGGACGCTGATGAGCGGGACGGCCTGGCCACCGACATGTGGGAAAAGCTGACCGAGGGCGACCGGATCGACACCGACCTGGCCGACACCGTGCTGCCGATCGAAGCCCTGATCCTGAGTTCTGCCGCAAGGTGGGCGTTACCGCGGTCTGGTTCGAGGCCACGAAGGCCGGGCCGGCGGAGACGAAGATCCAGTTTGAGCCCTGGCCGGAAAGCACCTATGGGCTCGGCCACTTCCGCCCGATCCCGGCCGCCGATATCGGCCTGCCCGAGGGGCAGGTCTATATGCTCAACACCGA
>NZ_JBYRFX010001170.1:0-45197 GCF_057815775.1 Inquilinus sp. | reverse complement strand
GCGCGGTGTCGCCCCGCGCGCTGATGTCCGCGTAAGGGTAATAATCGACGCCCAGCGGAAGCCCGATCAGCGTCGTGCCCGTAACCGAAACCACGCCGATACCGGGCCACTCATAATCGTGGTCGCTGATCTCGATCTGGCCGTCCGCCGCGACCGCTTTGCCCGTCAGCGTGACGCCGGTCGGATAGACGGTCCGGATGATTACCTGCAGTTCGCTGTCGGTCAGCAGCGGGTCGGGAACGTCGATGGTCGGGATGACATCGGGAACGGTCGGCGTCGGCTCGCCGTAGATTTCCTCATTCTCCTCGCGCAGGGAAACCACCACGCCGAAGTCCGGAGACAGCGACCAGTCCTTCACGACGAACGCATAATTATCGAGGCCGTAGCGGGTCGTGTCGAGCTGCACGACATCGAGCGCGCCGGTCTTCAACCCCTCGATGTTCATCGGCCAGGTGACGGTCTTTTCGCACTGTGCCCGGCCCAGCAGGATATTCGCGATGCGCTCGGCCCGATGCCGCGACGTAATGAACGGCAAGTCCAGATCGACCTGCCTGATATCGGTCGGCGCGGGGACCGTGGTCTTGGTCCCGAACGGCGCGCCCTGATAATTGTCGCCCGGCTCGTAATAGGTGCCCTGAACCTCATTGGCAGCAGCATCAGCCGCATCGAAGGGAGAGACTACAATCCCGGCGGTCAGCGCATCCTCGCTCAGCGTCTCACTTGGAGGGACCCAATAGCCGACGCGCAGGACGTGCTTACCCTCGCTGAATACGTAGGAGCCCGCGCAGTTCGTGACGAGGATGTCGCGGACCTCGCTGGGTGCGGCGCCTGTCGTTATCACCCCATCCAGCGCGTACCGGGCCTCTCCCTCGATCACCTCGTCGCAGACGTTCGCCTGCACGCTGATATAGTCGCCGTCGGGGATCTCATCCGCATAGGCCCCGAAGCCACCTGCCTCGCGTGCCAGCGCCATCCAGTGATAGAAAACCAGCGCGGCGTTGTTCGAGTATCCGGTCGTGTCGTCGCGCGGGTCGTAAATCTCATCGCAGCCGTCGATGACCGCGGTGATATTGGGCATCCCCGCCTCGATCACGTCGTCGTTCATCCGGAACTTGGCGTAGATCGCGGCGATGCCATTGCCCTTGTGATTGACCGTCCACTTTCCGCCGCACTCCGCAACAAAGGTAGCGTTGGCCGTTTCGGCAGCCTCGCCACGCTGAAACCAGAGCCAACAAGCCGAAGCATAGGGACCGGTTAGGACATTTTCTGACCCGTCCACCGTCACAACGTCGTCGTTCAGCATCCACTCTTCATTGCCCGCACATCGATGACCCGCGACCGCGATCACGAAATAGCGATAGTGCTTCCCGTCGGTGTGCTTCTTGGAATGGAGAAAGACGAGCAGTCCGCCGACCCTGCGCCGGCCGTAGATGATGAAGCTGTTCGCAATCGCTTGGCGGAATACCTGGGGCGTCCCGCCTTGTGACGTCGGCCTTGGCGCGAGCAATGTGCTGAGCGCGAGACTGGCACCGACAACGGCCACGGCCACGATGGCGGTGGCGAGGAACCCGGTTATGCCGATCCCCGCCAGCAAGCCCGGCGCCAGATACGGGGCTAGTACAACGACGGCGACCAGCACAACAATGGCGAGGATTTTCAGAACGCGGCCCATGCCCTATGCCGCCGCCGCCAGAAAGGCCTGCCGGACAGCTTGCCAGTCAGGCTTCTTGATCCACTCCCACAAGTCGAGATGAGGGAAGCCGACGACGCGACAAACGCGGGCCTTGGCTTCCTCCAGCGTCGAGGCGTCGCCACGAGAGCAATAGGCGGCGCCGCTCCGAAGGCGGCAGTTTGCGCGTTCGAGCGCCAACGAAGCGCTGTAGGGCTTCATCACCGCAAGGTAAGCGAGTGATGTTGCCTTCGGATCATAAGCACCGGGGCCACACATTCCAGCCGCAGCCCGGCGGAGAAGTTCGGTTGTGGTCACGCCCTAGCCTCCCCGAACCTGCCAGATCGCACTTGCTTCCCTGAGCGGGACGGTCGCACCCATGCATTCAATCACTTCACCGCGGACGATGCCCAGCGATCCCCTGACCATTGCGATGTCGCCACGCCGCGCCTGTCTGCGTTCAATCGGCTCGCCCAGCACCTTCGTCGCCAGCTCGGCCAATGAGCGAACCCCGGCCCGGCGATACAGGTCAGCCGCCTCACGCCATGATCGCGGGCACCCGCCGAGCCGCGCCCACACGTCTTGCCCCGTGGCTTCTGTGATCCTCTCGACGGCGGGCTCAGCACAGTGCCGCGTCCGCCAGTCAGCCATTTACGTTCCGGGACGTGACCAAGCCCAAGCCGCCACCCGTCCCCGCCGCCATCGCGTTCTGCTCGGCCTTGGCCCAGAGGATGGGGACCTCGAGCATTTGGGACACGTATTGAAAGAAGAGATCGCCGGGAAATTCCCGCTGCTGGTTTTCGTCGGTGAACCGTTTTATGGAAGGACGCCGCTGATCGATTGCCCGGCTCTCGGCTGTGATTGTGACGCTCAGCGATGCGCCCGCGTCCGTAATTTCATATTTGTCGATCCGGCCCCGCCACAGCAGCTTCGTCGCAATAACGCTGTGCCAGTCGCCGCCTAGTTCAATGGCCCCCACATAGACTTCAACGGCGGCCCCGCGCGTCGCCTGGTCGGCAATGTCCTGCGCGTAGATCGCCGGGATGCCCGCCGCACTCTCCCCGAACAGGGTAATCTTTACGCCGGTCGCCGAGCCCCCGCTGGACTCGTCCACGCTATCGATCGCGCCGATGTTGCCGGCGCCGGTCCAGTCCCGGGAAACCGCGCCGCTGTCGTCGAACGTGATCTCGCCAAGCCCGCTCCACGCATAAACCGGATCTGGCAAATCAATGAACACGGCCATGAACGGCCTGACGACGGGCTCATCGATTGCCGCGATCAGTTCTGGTTCAAGGTCGCGGCTCATCGCGCCCTCCGACGAGCCTCGCCAACCGCCTGCATGGTCGCGTTCTTCGTGGCGTTGAGCCCCTGCACAAACTCTTGCTGGGTCACAGCCACGCCCTCGAAGGTGAAGCGCTGGTTGACGATGATATCCCCGCCACCGCCCATATTGTCGTTCGCGATCACAGTCCCCGCGCCGCCCATGTGCAGCAGCTCAGGACCCTTCTCGCCGATCAGATAGGTGCGCCCCGGTAGAACGGGGCCGCCGGATGCACGACCGGGGAACAGGCTGCCAGCGCCACCAGCGCCGATCCCCGCGAACGCGCCGCCACCGACCCCTCCGAAAGCACCGCCACCTCCACCAAGGAGCCCGCCCAGCATGTTCGCCAGCGGGCCGATGATCGCCTTCTGAAGCTGGATGCGGAGAAGGTCGGCGATGATGCCGGTCACCACGCTCTTGAACACATCGCCCATCTTGCGAGCGCCGGTCACAACATCGACCAGCCCATCGGTGATCGACTGGAGGCCGTCGACAGCGATCGACTGGAGCGATTCACGAACCTGTTCCGCGGTGCGCGGCAGCTCGGTCATGTAGGCTTCAAGCGGCCCCATCGTGTCGCGCCTGATCCGGCGTTCGGAGGCAGCGGTCTGGTTCGGAAGATTGTCCAGTTCGAGCTGGGCGACAGAGGCCGCATGTTCGTCTCTGTTGTCGCGAGCCCGCTGGATACGAAGGGCCAAAGCGTCCCGGCGTTGCTCCGTCGTGATCCTCAGAATATCCAGCTCGATCCGGCGGCGCTCTTCCATCGTGCGGGCCATGTCGGCTTCTGCCTGGAGCCGGTCGCGGGCATATCCCTGCTGCTGCTCGGCCCGCTCATTCTCCTGCTCCTGAACGCGGAGATTGTACTGGCGGGCGCGAACCTCCGCCTCGGTCGCGATCAGGATGCGCTTGCGCTCATAAAGCTCGGCAAGCTGCGTATCGTTCAGCTCATTCTGTGACCGACGAAATGCCTGCTCCGCCTCCCATTTCTGGTTTTCGATGACGACGATGCTGCCCTGAATTTCGTTGATCTCGTCGATGTTAGAGGTGTTTTCCTCCATGGCCCGCAAGTTCGCGATCTCGGCGTCGCGAAGCTCCTGCTCGTACTGGTGACGGCGCCTTGCGGCCTGCTCCGCGTCGTTGTTGCTGCCACCGCCTGAACGGGTCGACGCGAGATTGAGCTGAGGACCGCGCGGAGCGCTGGCGGCACGACCCCCTACGCCGAGAATACCTCGCCCGATCTGGGGGCCGCGAACGGAATTAACGGCATCGGTCAGATAGCCGCTCATGTTTGTGGTGAACGGGCGAATAATCGCGGCCGCCATCCGCCCAAGCCATCCCACGATCTGAATGACCGCGCTAAGGATGGTCCCCAGAATACGAGCGAACTCGATCAGGCCGGGAAGCGCGTCAACGATAGCTCCAAGAAGCTGCACGCGAAGCGCCGCGCCAAGTTCAGATAGTGCGTCGGCGGCACGGTCTGCCTTGTCCGCCTGCTCCTGCGTTATCACGCCGTTGCGGATCGCGGCTTGCGTGGCGGCATCCCATCCCGCGCGACCCTGCGCGAGGATCGGCAAAAGTTCAGATGCGCCGCGACCGAACAAGCGCTGTGCAGCGGCGGCTTGCTGTGCTGAACTGCCGAACCGGCTGATCGCCTCGGCAACACGGGGAAAGGCTTCGCCGGCGTTCCGGAAACTGTCGAGCTGCTCCTTTGTAATGCCGATTGCGCGGAAGGACTGGATGGCGGCAGGGAGCCCGGCCTGCGCCTGACCCAGCGTCCGGTTGAGGATCGCAATCGCCCGCTCCATGCCCTCGACGCTCGCGCCGTTCTGGTCGGCGGCGAAGCGGAGGATCTGCAGTTGCTCGACGGTCACGCCGATCTGCTGCGCGGTCTCTGACAGGCTGGACGCCCATTGCAGCGTGCTGCGGATTTGCTGAATGAGGAAGCCGGCGCCCAGCGCAATGCCCAACCCGGTTGCTGCGACCCGCATCCCGGCAAATGCCTGCGACGTCCGGATCGACATGCCCGACATGGCGCGGTCAATGTCCTGCCCCGTTCGGCGGGCGACCGTCGAGGCTCGGCGCATCCCGGTCTCGTATTGAGCTGTGTTCGCGCCCAATCGGACCTGAAGTGCGCCGACTGGACCCGCCATGCTACGCCTCCACTTTCGCTGTTGGCTTTCCAGACTGTTTCGCCGCGATGGCCCGCATTGCAGTCAGCAGGTCGCTGGCTGGCTGGGCCGTCCTCTTGGACGGGCGCTTCAGGAACTTTTCCATCTTGCTGAGCTCGCCCGCAAAGGCCGCTCCGTTGAACGCGGCGGCATTGTAGAGCATCAGCATTTCGTGATCGCGCTTCCGCTCGCGCGCATCGGCCTGGGCACGAAGGGCGTTGGTGTAGGAGAATGCCGACTGAGCCCCGAACGTCTCCAGCGAAAACCCTTCTTCAATCCAGATGCGGAGCAGGTGGGGCCAGTCCCAGCCTACGCCGCCTTGGGAGGGTTTTCCTGTCCATCCTCCGGCAAGCCGAGATAGGAGCGCAGCACCTTACCCAGCGCCTCCAGCGTCTCCTTGTGGCCGACGCTGGAAATCAGTTCGATTGCCTCCGTTTCCGTCATCTCGCCGTCGACAAAGGCGCAGACCCACCTCACAAGGCCGTGCGCGCCGAGACCCAATTCGATGTCGGTGAAGTGGCTGTTGCAATCGCGACCGCTCGCATCCTCGAAATCCATCCACTTCTGGAAGGTCATGTGGAGCGTGCGGTCGCCCAGCTTGGCCTGGGCGCGGAGGGTATTCTTGCCGGCCATTACGCGCCAGCCGCTTCAGTGATCTGGCCGACCCACTTCACCGTCAGGATGGCGGTGCGCTTTTCCTCGTTGGGGTTCGACCGCTTGTAGTCCCTGACCAGAAGCTGACCCATGAATTCCCAAGTGCCGGCGCCGACGGGGACAACGATCTTGAAGTCGCGCGTGGCGCCCCTCGCCGCAGCGCACAGGGCATCCGTCGCGCTACCGGGCACCCAGTTCATCTCCAGATCGGCTTCTTCGCCGTCCTGAAGCGGCGAGGTGATATAGTCCTTGAACCCAACGGACCCGTAATGGCTCGCGTCGAGCAGATCGGCGGCCCCCGACGGGATCGGGAGATTGAACACTTCGCCGAGCAGCGTCAAAGTGCCGCCTGCGTTGTCGAGCCAGAATTCACTGCCGTTGCCGGTTTCAACTGCGGTCGTCATTGAAATGCCCTCCTTCAGGCGGTCGTGTAGTGAGAAGCCAGGTCAGCACTGGCGCGGAAGATGGTTGAATTTGGCACGTCCTCTGCGGGCAGGTCGCCCATGCGCCGGATAAAGGCCCGGCTGAATTTTATCCCGTTGCCGGTATTCGCCGGGACCAGCGCATCGATCGCTGCGCTCAAGATGGCATGGGCCTTTGTGTGGCTGGTCGCCCATGCGTCGATTTGAACAAGCACGGGGTTAAGCCCATCGAACCCGTTCATGTGCTGGGGCATTTCCTCAACGATATTCTGCAACGTGAGCGCGTCGAGGATCGATGCCTGTGGCCGGCTAACCCACGTGACCCGCGTTCCAACAAGGGCAGCGAGCGGAGCAGCGGCAAGAGCGCGGGCGCGCATGGCTGCCATCCAGTCCATACCTATCCCCTCGCCAGTCTCGCGACCTTGCGCGCCGCCCTGTCAGCCGCACGCTCAACCTCTGCCGCCAGTCCCGAATGGATCAGCCCAAGCACGATGCCGCGATTGCTCTCCCACGCCGGCCGCATGAACGGATTGGCCGGCGTGTCGATTGTCCCGAACTCTTCGAAGCTGGCGTAATTCAGGGCACCATTGCCGCCAGAGGGGCCGATGTAGACCTCGGCCTCATATTCCTTGGGCGTCTCTTGTCGTTGCCGCCGGGTCAGCTTGGTCGAAACGGAGATGCTGAACGCGAGACGCCCCGTGCGGTGGGGAGCCAGTTGCGCCGCATCATTCGCTACCGGCTCCGCTGCCCTTGTCAGCATCCGCCGCAGGACGTTTCGCCGCGTCGCCTTTCCGAGTTCCTCCAGATTTGCGACCGTCTGCGCCAGCCCCTCCAGCTTGAACGTCACCGACATCAGCCGCCTCCGCGTAGCCGTACTTGATGAGGCTTTCGCCTTGGCGGTCGGTGACCTCGTAGGTAGCGCCCTCGGCCTTCTCGTAAGATTTGCCGAGGGCGCTGCCGTGCGGCCTGATCGCCCGGACCAGCATCAGAGCGCCACTCCGCTGGCCTGAACTTCGATGTTCAGGATCGCAGCCGTGGTCGCGATGCCGAGAACGGTCGCATACTCACCAGAGCCCACATCCGCGACCGGGCACATGCCTCCGGGCGTGTCGGACATGTAGTAAGCGACGCCCGCCGTGAGAGTGCCGCCGATGGTGACCGTCCCGCCCTTCGCAATTGCCAGGGGCTGGTTATTCGATGCTCCGTGGAGGGCAACGCCGCGCGGGACGCGAGCTGCGGCGGTCGCCGAATTGCTGTCTGCCAACAGATACTTGTTGGTGGCGGAATCACGATAGACCCACTGGCCAGCCGTGATCGTGGCGCCGGCTGTGCCGTTTTCAACCTCGGCGTCGGAACCCGCGACGACATTTGCGGCAGTGATTGAAATATCGGTCATGGTCTTCTCCCTATGCCGCTCGAACTGCGGTGAAGTGGATTTCGTCGTTTTGGCCGATGGGCGCTGCGTTGGTGATGTCCCAATCGGACCCGTCAAAACTGATGTGATCGGTCACGACCACCTCGGCCAAGCTGGGCGTCCAGTTGGCGAGGAACGTGGCGATCTGCTGCGCCCTCTCCTGCGCTGCCTCGCGCCTCTCCTGCCCGGTCCCGTAGAGTATCTTGACCCAAGCTCCCGCCAGATAAGCAGGCGTCCCCGGCTCTTCCCCGCCGTGATCGTCGGTGATCGTCATGGGCCGCATGAAGGCAACTTGCCGATTGCGCTGCCCCGCCTCGATCATGGCGCGAAGCCCCAGATCGCCAGCACGATCAGCCCCCCGCTTAGGAAGGCAGAAAGCGCAATGACGGTATCCCTAATCAACTCTCTGCGGGGCTGCCCCATACAGAGAATTTCAGGCCCCTTTTCGCCAACGAAGAAGCGGGTGGCTTTAATCACAGGACCGGCGCCCAAAGCTGCGCACAAAGCGACTCCACCGCCAGCGGCACTTCGTAAGGCTGGCTCGGTGTCACCGCGCCCCGGTTGCGATACCAGTGTTCGATCAGCAGGAGCATCGCCTGAAGCAATACCTGCGGCTCCGCCCCTGCCGCATATCCTGCGGTATAGGTGACAGTGACCCCGCCATATTCAAACAGATCAGGCCATTCCGCCCCGGCCGCCGGGTAAATCCTCGCTGGATCGCGAGTGATCTGCGCAACATAGCCCGCGTAGGTCTGCGCGGCGCCGTCTGCGTCCAGATAGCCAACACTCGCAATCGAAGCGACGGGGCGCTTGAGAAGCTCGATATAGTAACCGAATTCATCGTGGCGCTCGACAATCGAGCGCTGGACCATGATGCGCCCGGTCGTGTTTTCAACCCATTCCCGAGCAGCGATAATGAGGCTCGTGATTAGCGCGTCCTCAGTGTTGTCGCTCACAACTCGACATTGTGTCTTAGCCTGCGCAAGGGTGACCGGCTCCGCCATGGTCTATTTCCCGCCGATCTTGGAAAGCAGGGGATAGAGGTCGCAAGTCACGGCCGAGCCGTCGCCATTGACCAGCTTCAGCAAGCCCTCGCCGTCGATCTCGACAGCCCGCAGCGGGTCTCCAGCGTCCCCCTTGACGCCCTTCTCGCCCGCTGGCCCACGCTCCCCCGGAACGCCCCGCTTGCCTTGTCCCGCAAGAAGCTGCCAGCCATCGCCAGGGCATGGTCCGGGGTCATCCTGCCGTGCCACGAAGGCGGCCCCGTTCAAAACAACAACGTCCAGTTCCTGATATTCGGAGGCCGCGTCATAGACCTTTCGAATGCGGAAAGACTTGCCGTCGACCCCGTCCCGCCCGCGCCCGGCGATCAGCGCCCAATCTTCATGCGGCGGCGCGTGCCCGGTGTCGCGCGATGCCTGCCATGTCGAGCCCTCCAACCGCACGACCGCGCCTTCGTAATGAACCTCGTCCATCCACTCGCGGACTATGGACAAGGCGCCCTGCTTGCCCTCTGGGCCTCGCTGGCCATCCGTGCCGTCTTTCCCGTCGACTCCATCCCGACCATCCTGGCCCGCGGCGCCATCGGCCCCGTTCTTGCCGGCCACCAGCGGAATTTCAAACCTGTGTGTTGCATCGCCCACGACGAATGACAGTTCGAGAATGTCGTCGTCGGCGCGGGCGTCGATATCCTCAATGCCCCTACCGTCAACGCCATCGCGCCCGTCCCTGCCGTCGGCTCCATCTCGCCCGGCCACGCCGTCAGCGCCGTCCCGGCCATCGCGCCCCGGTTCGCCATCTTTCAATTCGATCAGGCGCGCCTCGATCTTCGCCTCAACGCCGATCAGCCGGCCTTCTGCCGTGGCGGCGCGGGCCTCGATCTCGGCAATCTTCGCGTCCGCCTGCGCACCGATCAGCGCGACACGCTCCTTCGCCCTGCTTTCGGCCTCGGCGATGATCTCCCCAAGCGAGCGCTCAAGCGCCTCACTGTAGGCGAGCGTAGCCACGGAGCCTTTGCGAGATGTCTGCTGCCGTGAAGCCCCGTTCTGCATCGTCATCCTCTTCGACATCGTTGGCAGGGGGCGCCGCCACTGCTGGCGGCTTCATGTCCGTTCCGTAGCTCAGCGGCACAACCTGCTGCTGGACACGCGGCATTGCGCCGTGACCGTCAGGCACCGTGGGCAAGTCCATCTCGTTCCGCGCTTCATCAGGCGAGAAGATGCCGCCGATCACGCCATTCTTGAGCCCTTCGATCAGCTCTTTGAAGGCGCTCCGAAGCAGAGCCTTGGTGTTCAGCTCAAGATATTCGTCGGGATAGCCGCCAAGCTTGAACAGCAAGCCGAACGCTTCCTCGATATGGTTCAGTGCGAACCCCAGCCCACTCGCGACCCAGGACTGCATCAGCATCTCGGTCGAGGCGAACGGCGTGCCGCCGACACCGAGGATCTGAAGCGGAATACGGAACGCCAGCGCGACATTCTGGTCCGTCATTTTCAGCATCTCGGCGAGCGCCGAGTCGTGCGCGTTCGTCGCGACCGGCTTGGCCTTGAGCCCCCATGTCAGAATCGGCGTACCACCCGCGCCCTCGCCCTGCGTTTGCGCGTTCCAAAGTTCACGGAGCTGGTTGGTCTGCTCCTTCGTCAGCTTTTCGTCCGTCTCCAGCATGAAGGACGGACGAGCCTGATTCAGATAAAACGAAACCTGCTGATTGAGCGCGGCGCCGGCCATGGCGCGGTCGAGGATCGTGGAAAGGATCGGGCTCGCGCCCTTCAGCGGGTGTCGGGGCGTGTGAAGGCGGACATGAAGCACGTCGCGCGCCGGAACCGGCGCCGCCATGTTCAGGCGCTGCTCCACGATCTCGTTGCCGCTCAAATCGTAGAAGATCGAGCCGTCCGTCGCCACGCGAGCATAGCCGTTCCGCATCAGGTGAAGCTCGACGATTTCTCCGCGGTTGTTCCTGACTGCCAGCCCGAACGCCTCCCCTGTCTCGTACAGGCGCCGAGTGAGGTTCAGGAGAAGGTCCGAAATGGATTGATAGTCGTTGGGGCGCTTCAGGATGCGAGACAGTGCCGACGTCTTGACACGCTCGCGCCCGCCATTGTCGAGCCTGCGCCAGTGATCGCCCGGGCACATCGCGACCGTCTGGGCATAGGCCGAGACACAAGCCTCGACCATCGCGCCGCTCTCCCCATAGGGGCTGACCGAGTAGCCCATCTGCCACCAGTTCATGAACCGGCCAGCAGTCGCCGAAAGCCAGCCATCCGAAAGCAGATATGGACCAGGGCGGTAGGAGCCCTCTGCCGCCTTCGCCCTTCCGGGGAAGATGCGGCTCAGCATGCCCAAGTCAGCGCGCCTTGACTTCGCGGGTCTTGTAGGCGGGCTTGGCCTTTTCCGGATCCATTTCCTTGGCCGGCGTCTTGAGGCTGAGGGTCTTCTTCGGCTCATCTGGGACCAGCTTGGCGGGCGCTGGATCAGCCTTTTCGGGTGGCGGCGCGTCGCTTACGCCAACCTGCGCAGCCTCGACGTTCTTGTTCTCGACCGCGCCTCGCCCGATGGACTGCGGGGTGCCGTCTCCGTGCAAGGCGACGGCGAGACCGCCCTTGTGGCGCAGAACGCCATCCTTTCCGGGCGAGACATCGTTCGGATCGGCGTGCGTGCCGTCAACGAGCAGATACCAGGTCAGATGCACATAGGTCATTCTTACTCTCCTGCCCGCTCAAGGTTGAGGGGCGGCCCGAAAGCCGCCCCGCCCCGTTTAGTCCTCGATGACGATGATGAACTGGCCGGTTGTGGCGTTGCCGCCCGCCGCCAGCACGATCTTCACGCGATCACGGCTGAGCCGGATCAGATCGTTCACCGCGACACCGCCAGCCGCATAAAGCGCGGCAACACCGGCGTTCGAATGCGTAGCGCCGCGAGGCATGCAGACCTTGGCCGCATTGACGTTGGCCTCGGTCCAGAGCGTTTCGCCCGTGGCTTCCGCGGTGATCGTGAAGTCGACGCCGTCCGTGAAGTTGGTCTTCACGTAGTGGATGGCGCACAGCTTGCCGGACAGAAACGGCGAATAGCCGGTATAGCTGCCATCGGCGGCGGTCGTGACCGAGATGCTGAACCTACGAGTTCCCATGGGAAATTCCTCTATTTATCGATGTGGGAAGGGGCGGCGGGACAGCCGAGGCCATCCCGCCAAGCTCGATTACCAGGAGGTGCCGTCGATCCACTGGACCATGCCGGACCGGCGCATCTTCCAGCTCACATCCATCAGCATGCGAACGCCGATGGTTGCGGTCTGGAAGAAGCTGCGGACAGGATCGGCCGTGGTCGGGCCGGTGCCGCTGACGATCTCCAGAGGCGTGGTATCCTCCATGTGGACCGTCGCCTGCTCGGACACATCGAACTCGGGCGCGTCGCCGAGGGCGGTCGCGAAATCCGAGTTGCGAATGGCGATCAGGCGGCCCGCCGTGGCATGCGTCGACTCGATGATATTGAGTCGACCGGTGAGCGGCGCGGCCCAGCCAAAGTCACCATCACCCGGTCCCGGCATCATCGACAGGGCGAGGCCCTGCGCCGGGTTCATGATAACGGTGATGTTGTCGGCCGCATTGGCATCGTAGAACGGCGCAAGCAGGGCCTTGAGGTCAGCGACCACGGCCTGATAATCGCCGCCGCCATAGCCGGAGGCAACCGCCGACACGCCGTTCAGCAAGCCGGCCGGACGTGCCGTGCTGGACGCGGTGGCGTCGAGCAAAGCCGCGTCGAGGATCACGGCGGTATCCTCCAAAATGGCCTGACGGACCAGCGCCTCAATGGCCGGGGTGCTGCGCTTCGCCAGTTCGCGAGTGAACGGGACGATGACACCGAGCTTCTTGGGCGTCATGGTGGTCGCCGCCGTCGTGATCCGGCCGACCCGGATGGGCGAGCCTTCCGCGACGAACCCGCCGCCGGCGCCGCCGGCCGTCCGGCTCGGGATGGAGACCGTGCCATGGCCATCGAAGCTCAGACCGATGCCGCGCGAGCGAAGCGCGGGATAGATCGAGAAGCCAGTCAATGCCTGAAGGAAGTCGGCATACTGCGTCTGCACGAGTTCCAGAGCCCATCCGGCGACGGTGGTCGTGCCGACCGTCTGATCGGCCTTGGCGACAATGGCAGTCGCCTCGTGCCCCGGATAGCGCTGCTCAAGCACCTGATCGCGGGACTGCTCGCCGAACTTGGAGCAGCCGCGAACCACGATGGCGCGGACGAGAAGGTCGAGCCCGCTCAGTTCCTTGCCGTTGGTGCCGAGAGGGCGCCGCGGCTCTGCCGCGACCTTGCCGCGCTCGGCCCCGGCATCGATGCCGATCTTGGCTTCGGACGCCTTCAGCACGTTGATCGTGCGCTCGGCGGTTTCGACCTGGTCGGTCAGTTCCTCGATGGCGTCGAGGTCGAGATCGTCGGCGCCGTTCAGCTCAACGAGCTTGTCGCGCTTCGCGTTCAGATCGGTCTGCGCATTCTCGATGCGCTGGGCAAGCGTGGTCATGATGGGTCGCCTTTCAATCAGGGCGGTTTTCGCGGCATGCTCGCCGGTCGACATGTCCCGCGACCTAGCTTCGGCTTGCTCGCCAAAGGCCAGGGACAATGTTTCAGTGGAAATGTTCAGCGACTTGGCGAGCGCCAGCGCCGCCGGGTTCGCGGGAACTGAGACCAGCGAGGCCTCAAGCAATTCCTGCTTGGTGTAGCGTTGCGGGCCATAAGGCCGGCTTGCGTCGATCGGGTCAGCTTCCAGCGGACGAAATCCGACAGAGATCGCGCGGAGAATCTTCTGTTCGACCAGGCTCCGCAGCTCATCGATCCGGGCACTTGTGCCGGCCGCCGCGAAGGCGAGACTGGCCAAAAGCTTCCCGCCCTCGACCCGGATGTTCTCCCATGTCCCGATAGGGTCGCGGCTGGAGTGGCCGAACAGGGCGATGGGGTTTTTCTTGAACCATTTCAGGTCCCATCCATCGGGCTCAACCACGTCGCCATAGCGGTCGACCATGCCGTCAGACAGCACGAAGTCGAGGCCATCGCCGTTGCCGGCGACTTCCTTGCGGATCGTCGTCATTTTCGATTTACCCCTTTCGGGACGCTAGATTAGGTGAAGCCGCTCGTCGCTCTTGCGGACATTGTCTGCGGCCCACAGAGGTCGCAGATTGGTCAGCGCCCAGCAGGCGCGGAAGCCGTCGTCGTCGGGAGATGTGAACTCAAAACCAGCAATCGGAAGAATGTGGTCGACGTGCCACTCGCCATAGTTCGCCCACGACATCCCCTCCAAAAATTGGCGCTGTAGATGATCCTTGAGCTTGGCAATGGTGTAGCCGAGCAAATCTTCAGTTCTCCGGCCTCCCTTGCCAGACTTCAGGTGCCAATAAATCAGCGCAGAGGTGGCCGCCCGCAAACGATACCCCGGATCGGCCTCGCGCCTGCGGCGATGGAACTCACGCCCAGCGCGCTTTCTCGCCTCCGGATTTGCCGCCGCCCACTCGGCGGCCTGACGTTTTCGCCTTGCGGAATTCTTCTCGTATTGCTGACGATCAATGGCCCGCGCTTTGTCGGGATTAGCCGCCCTCCAAGCCGAGACGCTGGCTCGTTTTTGAGCTGGGTCCGCGCGGTATCTAGCCCTTTCCCTGTCCCGGGTGCCATCGTCCCGCTTGCTACGTCGAACAGCGTTAATCTCGACCGCCCTCTTAGACCACTCTGCCCGCTTGATGGATTGGAGGCAGGGTTTGCAGCGAGCCGAAAATGAACCCCTTTTCCTGACGAAAAACTCCGCCGTGATTGGAAAGATTTCTCCGCACAGGGAGCACGTTTTCATCAGCCGACCATAGAAAAAACATCGAACTTTGTCTCTTCAATTATCGGGGCAACGCCAAAAGCCATGGTCAATGAAATCATTCCGTCGATTCGACCGGCGGCCTTTGCTTTATTCAACTTTCTCGATCCAGCCGGGTCCATCGTCACAACGGCATTCGCAGCGCACATGGTCAGGACCGGGTGATCGCCATGGCGGACCTTGCCCCCCAGCAGCGCCGTTTCCAGATCCCGCAATGCCGGCGACATGGACTGGAAGCCCTGCCCGAACTCGACGAACAGCGCCTCGATATTGGTTTCCGTGAACCCGGCCTTGATGAGCCACGGCTTCAGGTGCTTCATCCCCCAGCGATCAAACGCGATCTTCTGGACATTGTGGTTCGCCACGAACCCGAACAGCCAATGGGCCACGAACTCGTATTCGATTGCCCGGCCCTCGGTCGTCTCCAGATGTCCGGCCTGCGCCCATTGGTCGTAGGGCACGCGGTCGGTGCGCGACTTCTCCGCCAGCCCGTCCTTGGGCAGCCAGAAGGTCGGCTTGACCTCCCACGCATCGTCCATCCATGCCATCGGCACGAACGCGGTAAGATCGGCGGACGAGGATAGATCGAGCCCGGCATAGACCGGCGCATCGCCCCATTCCGAAATTGCGCCGCCGTTCGCCTGCCAGACCGCCCGCGAAATGAAGGGGCTGTTGACGTCGATCCTTTGGTTGAGAATAAGATTCCTGTACTCGTTTTCCCGGCTCGGCATCCGGCGGGCGTCTTCCGCCATCGCCAGCACTTCCTTGGCATTGAGGAAATCCCCGAACGCCGGGTTCGCCTTGCGGATCGTCTTTTCGTCGAACGGGTCGTCGCCAGTCTCCGCCGTGTAGAGCGACAGCACGACGCGAGGATCGTTCCCGGCCTTCGCGTCGTCGATCAGGACCGATAGAAGGTCCGCGTCTGTAGGTGCCTGAGTTGAGATAATGATAGACAGGGGAGAGTCGTGGGCTCCCACCGCCGTTTCGAGAGCATCGTACAATTCTGAACGGGGACCGCGAACTTGCCCGAGCTCGTCGTGCACGATGAAGACGGGAGACAATCCATAAGCCGTCGACGCCTCCGCCGACAATGCCTTGTAAAGTGTCCCCAATTCAGGGCAGGCCAGCTCCTTGATCGTGTCCCGGATGACCACGACCGGGTTAAGCGTCGGCGACAATCGAACCACCTTGGCCGCAAGCTTGAACAGGATCGCGGCCTGGTCCTTCGATTGCGCCGCGCTGTTGAGCTGAGAATTAGCCCTCGCTTCCGGCCCGCACAAATGCAGCAGCAGCAGAAACGCGGCCAGGGTGGTCTTGGCGTTCTTTCGTCCAAAGGAAACGATGGCTCGGCGCGTGCCGTGCGGGTTGTCGTAGATCTTGCATATCTCGGCCCGCTGCCAATCACGAAGGCGGACGGGTTTCCCGGCATCCATCCCCTCGGGGATTCTGGCGTGAGTCTCGATCCACCGGATGTTTCGCCCGGCCCGGGTCAGCCTTCCCACGGCTTCCGCGAACCAGTCGGCTTCCGCTTCGACTTGTCGTAGGTAGACTGCTGCGAGAGCCGCATCTTCGTGGCCAGCGACGAGATCGCCCGGCCTTCGCGCTCCTGCATTTTCAGCAGGCGATCATAATCCTTGATGCTGAACGGCTCGGCATCATCCTCAGCCGCGTCCGCCTCCATCGCCGCGACGAGCTGTGCCACCCGACGGGCCGCGACGACATGCCGGCAATATTGGGCGAGCATCCCGTGCGTTTCGCGAGGAAACCAGTCGGCGGGCATCCGGTTGATGACCGAGACCCATTCGGCCTTTTGCTCCGGGCTCAAATCAGCCGGCGGTGCCGGCCTTTCGGTGATCTCGACCACACTCGACGAGACGACGGCGAGGCTGGCCGCTGAACGGCGTCCGCGACCTTCCATCGAAAAACTCCTATTGCGCTGCAACATGCGAGCCAGTCGCAAAACTGAAAAAAGGGGCGATTATAGTTTTTGTGTGGGCCCGCAGGTGTCCTATCGGACTAACACAGCCTTTTCCACTCCCCCCGCTTGTTGCATCGCATCATTATGTATTGCGGTGCGTCATTCCTCGGGCCAGCCGTCAATGCCGATCTGCTTGATCCGGGGCTTGCTTTCCTTCGGTGCCCACGGCGAGCGGGCGGCTCGTTCCCACTTGTCCACCCCGTCTACTGCCATTGGTGTTCCACGGTTGATTGCCCTGCGCTTGCACTCCGCTGCGCCCGGATGGAGCAGCAGCAACTCCCCGCCTAGCTTGCCGTGCCACCAGTTGCGTTCCGTCTCGGTCGGTGCGGAGACAATGAACCACGCTCGACCAGTCGTTCTGCGCTCCAACGAGCCGAGCAGCGCGTTCCTTACCCTGACTGCCCGATGCAGCAGCGCCATGTCCAGACCACCCGACCAGTGCCGATAGGTTGGGTCAATGGTCATCATGATCGTATCGAGATCGACGATCATGTCATCGGGCGATGCGAGCTTGACCACATGCGTTGTCTTGCCGGAACAGGGCGGGCCGCTGACTATGGTGATCGGTACGGATGATGATCGTAACCAGTCCGGATGGAAGCAGGCCGCCTCGCTGGACGCGCTCTCATAGGCGGTCTTAACCGCATCGTGATCGGCACAAAGGTTCTGTGTGTTATCGTCGTCATCGCTGCCGCCTAGGGCCAGGGCCAGCTTATGATCCACTATCGTTGCGATGGTCGTCTTGCCCTCGGCCGCGCACATCTCGCAGAGGAAATTCGTTCGCCCCAGCCTGCGCTTGCGCTGCTCTACGCCTCGCCTGCCTCGAAGGCGCTCAACCACCCCTGCACTGTGCCGTTGCTGCACCCTTGGGCAGGAAGGCGCATGTCTCGGTAATGCGGACGGAGGCGGTGAGGATTGCGAACAGGATGAACAGGCGAGTCATCGTGGGCTCCGATCTATCCCGTCACCATGCGAATGCTCAACGCTCGAAAGGGGTGAGAGGTTGGCTTGGCAGGCAGCGGGTCCGGTCTGGCCGGAATGCTGATACGCTGGGTGAGCCGGGCCATATTCCCCGCTCTTGCCTGAAGTCTTGTTTGTCCGACAGAGCCTAGGTGGCCGGGCATCCTCATCAAGCTCTACTGGCCGATTTACGGTCGGCCTACCCACTCGGACCGGATGCCAAGCAGAGCCGGAAACTGAAAAGGCCGGGTGATAACCCAGCCTTCGGTTGGCGCATTTTGCCAACATTTGGTTTCTTTGCCATGTAACCGTAAAAGCGTCAAGCGTGTTCATCTCGATCCTCCACATAGGCTGCTTCTAGGCTCCGCTGAAACAGCGCGATCAGCCTCTCAACCTCAATCCGCTCAAACACGGCGAATAGCTGGTCTTCGTCAAACAGGCCGTCCCTGCACCCGCAGTCGCCGATCCGGAGCGGAGCCGTCGGCGTCCCGCGAATGGCTGCGACTGCGGAGTCGGCCCATTCCATGCTGTCGTGACAATCTTCCGGCCATGCGAATAAGGGCTCCTCGACCCAATCGACGCCGACAACCGTATCGCCCTTCACCGCAACCTCTTCATGGGTGAGGTCTTGATCCTTGGGTGCCAATTCACCAGCGCTACCCCATTTCGCATAGACCGTTCCTGCGGGAAGAGTGAGGAATGTCTTTCGATCAACTATCCGCATCTCGATCCTCCTGCCAGCTCGGCCTCTACCCTAATCGCCGCCATCCTGATCTCCTGCCGGGCAACCTTCAGGGCCATCTGTCTCGGCTCCAGCGAATAGACCACGCGCCCCTTGCGCTCGCGACGTGTCTCCAGTGCGCCGGCACGATCAATCGCCCACTGACTCAGCGACCGATCCTCGACGACCACGGCGCGCAATATGTCCCTGAGCGTACCGCAGGCGGCTTCCACGTCACCAACCAGCCTAAGAGCGTTCAGCGTCGTCACCGCCACGCCATCGCCATGTCCGCCGCGTTGCAGGCACAGGCTGTCCCGGATCAATGACCGGTCGGCTATGTCGGCATGGTGGCGATAATGCTGGAGCGCCTTGTGCTGGGCTTCCGTAATCAACCCGACGGCCGCGAGAATGTCGATCATTGGCTTGCGGCGATATGCTACCCCTTTGAGGCATAGCGCGCCGTTCGCGGTGCGATCGTGAACGGTCTCTACGGTAAAGGCTCCATCGCGCAACTGCTCGACAGGCGGCGCCATGATGTCCGCCTCGATCCGCCGCTTGGTCCTGCTTGCCATTACACCACTCCCGCCGTCCGCAAAATGCACCATGCTTCGATCATCTCGCCCCTCACTTTATGCCCGCCTCACTGCATCGAGCAGGCCAAATTCGCGCAGAATATCCTCGGCTTGCTTGGGTTCGCAGCGGCGCATTTCGAGCTGCGGCGCGTCCCTGCGATCAGGCTTGGCGTTGCGGCGGCGATGGGCGAGCAATTCGCTTACCTCGTCCAGAATGGCGGGGACGATCTTGGAGGGGTGGTCAGCGGTGCGGCGGGCCTTTGCGCAGCCGATGCGGAGCAAGTCGGCGGGCAGATGACCGATGGTTTGCCACGCGACCGCCAGCCATTCGCGGCGCGCCGCCTCATCCATCCCAGACAGCGCCACCAAGACGAGGCACGCTGTCAGCTCGTCGCGGAACTGGTTGCTCGTCGCCGGGGCCAAAGACGGCGAGGGCGGCGCGGGTCGTGGCGCTGAGGCCGTCGGAGGGTTGATTTCTTCCCACGGCGTGAGAGCCGTTGAGGGGTCTGGAATGTCGTTCGTCATGGCGTCTCTCGATCCAGTTTACCCAGGCTTTGTCCCAGTCCAGCTTGCGGCCCTTGCCCTTCTCGTTGCTGGCGTTCGCGGCCCATCGGTGGAAGGCCGCCAGCTCATCCTCCAGCGTGCCGGGCGGCCACTGGTCGGCTTTGGCTTGGGTTTTCGGAGGCAGAGCCCGGCTCGGAACCCAGTTCTCGGGCAACCGGTGGTAGGCCGCCTCGCGTGCGGGTCTCACACACGGGGTTGGATTTAATTTTTGGGGGTCTGGGGGGCTTTTATCAAAGGAAGGGGCCGGATCGTGACTGTCTGTGACATCCGCGCTGTCACGTGATGTCACGTGACGCCGGGCCGCCTGCCTCTCTCTGTCGCTTGCTCTGCGCCGCTCCAGTGCGCCGACCTCGCCGACAAGCAACGCGACCTCTGCGACAAGCGCAGCGGGTGTTCCTGCCTCGATCAGCTTTTGGAGAAGCTCGGCGCTCACTTTTCCCGGTTCCGCCAATCGTCGTTGCAGCACAGCTCGTTGATGATCTCATCGGCGCACTTATCCGGATCGGCCCAAATCTCGCTGCCGGTGAAGCGAAGCACCTTGAAACCCTTCGATTGGAAGAAGCGATCACGCTGCTTGTCACGCCTCGCCTGGGCTTTCGTACGCTCGTGGAAGTCATGCCCGTCACACTCGACGATCATCATTCGCGCCGGCCCGAACTCGAACGGGAGCGTCTGATCGACAATAAGAATATCTGCCCGATATGGGCCGATGGACGCCTGCTGGTAGACATAGGCAGTTTCGTCGACAAACGGCTCGCGCACGGGAAGGCTGCCCATGAACACAAGCTCGTGTTCGCTAATGCCATTGGCGATGTAGAGAGCCACCATGAGCATCTCTTCTATCGGACTCTCACAACGGGACTGGATTGAGGAAAAGCCTTCGACGAAGCGCTGCGCTTCGCTTTCCGCAGCCTCGGCCAGCATCTGCTCCACCTTGGGTGGGGCTCCAGCAGAAGGAACGGCGTGAAGGCTGGGCTTCTTCTTGCTGACCATTGGTGCTTCCTCCTTTGAGTTGCTCACAGGTCCGACACTCCGCCAAGGGTGTAGGTGGGATCAGGGCGGCGGATAGGGCGGATCTCGATAATCGCGGCGCCGGCCTTCACGCGTTCAAGCTGGCACTCGAATGAAGACATCTCCACAGGGCGCTCGCTGACATGTGCCCCGGCACGGCGAAGGGCGGAAACGAAGCGCTCATTATCGCCCATGATCGCAAGCCGCTCGACAGGCGGCGCCTTCTCTTCTCGCTGCACGGCACGTTGGTATGGCTTCATGCTACGTCCTCTCAATCTGGCCGCCACCGCATCAGGTGTGCGGCCAACGGCTATCGCGATTTGCCCGTAGGACTTGTTGTCCGCGCGCATAGCGAAGGCCAAAGCCACGGCCTCCGGTGGCCAGCGGTCTGCGGGGCCGTAGAAGCCAACCTTGTCGATCCAGCTCTGGCGGTAGGTCCTGGTCGTGACCATCACCCCTCCCCTATGACGATGACGACGCGACCGTTCTTGACCGGATCGGAGCGCTTCAGGGCGTATTCAAAGCGAACGTCGTTCACCCCAAGGGCGTCGGCGATGCCGTCGATCCCTGCCTTGACGCTGGACAGCATCGTATCGAGGTCGCGGCGGCGCCGGTCGGGGGGCTGGAACGCGAAACTGAGCGTGATCGGGCCTTCGGGCGCAACGCCCTGCGCGGCGCTGTTCCGGGTGATCCAGTAAGCCTGCTCGCGATAGGCTTTGGTCACGCGGGACTTGGCGAGATAATGCACCCGGGCGTTCGGGCTGAGCTCGCGGGGAGGCCAAGGCAGTTCGACGATCATGCCGCTGCCCTTTCGTCTGACCACTGGACGCCGTGTTCCGTGCCCCAGGCATCAATGAAGTCGATAAGTTCGCCCATCTGGGCCTTGGTGAGGCGCGACGATCTGAAACCGACCGGGAAGGGCTGGCCGTTCAGCCCGTTCTCGAATTGCACAGCGTGGCCACAGGCGGCCATGAACAGCGTTTTCCAGATTTCCGGCGTGTGCGTCCGTCCATCGGGCTTTGCGCGCGACACGTCGCTGAGCATGGCCCAGAGCATGTTATTCTGGGATGTGGTACGGGTCGCCGGGCGGATGTTGACGACGGCGCCAAGCGGGGCGCGCTCGATCAGACCATGAGCGGTTGAACGGGAGCGCTCGCTGGCGAGGATGACGGTCTGGCCGATCATCGCGCCCTCACTTCGTAATTGTGGCGGCGCAGGGTCGCGAGGTGGACCATTTCGACATCCATTAGATGCCCGAACTCGCGGTCGCCGCCGCACGCGTGGAGCTCCGCATGGCATTTCCCGCAAAGCTTCACGACGAGCCAATCGTCCTTGGTGATCCGCTGGTAGCTCACATGGATGATGTGGTGAACCTGCTCGGACGGCGCGCCGCAGACGCATTCGTCCGTCAGCCAATCCCAATAGCGAGAGACGGCGGCGGTGGGCATCAGGCGGCGCTCCGCATCTGGGCTCGCCAGTAGGCATGAATGAGCGCGTGGCAGGCCGTGCAGACCCAGATGACATCCAGGGGCTTGCTATAGTCGTCGTGGTGCCCGTGCACGTCACAGGGAGCGGTGCAGACTTCACATTCGGGCGGGCGGCTGACCTTGCCGTCCCGAACCGCATTGCCTAGCGCCACCCTGGCGGCACGCTTGACCGGATCGCTTTCGGTGCGGGGCTTAGGATTTGCCTTGGCATAGGCGACATTGGCCTCGACCCGCGCCGGGTCCTTTGCCCGGCGCCGGTCATAGGCACGATAATACTCGATCCGGGCCGCACGATTTGCGCGCACGTCAGCCTTGGCGCACTCGATGCACTTTGCCTGATGTCCGTCCTTGCCGAAGGGATGACGATAATAGTCCCCCAACGGCTTGGTGACGGCGCATTTGGTGCAGGCCCGGAACATCAGAAAGGAACGTCCGACAGGTCGTCATCGAGATCATCCGCATAAGCCGGCTGCGACGTTCCGCGCTCCTCCGGCGGGTCCTCTTCCCGCTTCTGCGCCTTGATCGCGTCCTGCAGCCACGGGCGAAGCTGATCCCATGAGCCGAGGTTGTCGGCGTCGTACAGGAGGGTTTCACCTTCCAGCGCCGGGGGCGTGACGCCGGGCGGAAGTTTGGCGACCGCGCCGACATTGGCGTAGACGCCGCCGCCTTCCTTCGGAGCATGGGTCACGGTGATGAGGCAGGGCTTGCCGAGGATCGTCGTCACGTCGAACTTCTTCAGCTCGTCCGGCGTGAACGCCCTCCCCCGCCAGGATTGCAAGATCTTCCGCAGCGCCGCCTTCTCGTGCAGCGACAGCGTGAATTTGGAGCCGATCGCCATCGGGCCTTCATGCTGGACGCCGTCCTTTTCGTAGGACAGCCGCAGGGCCGGAATCTGCCAGCGCAGGTAGATTTTGTGCTGGGTCTTGCTCTGGCCGTTATAGTTGGAGTCTTGCAGGCCGAGATCGACGAACATATCGCAGACCGCGAGATGCGAGCCTTCCGGGACGGGGGCAAAATCTTTGCCGCCAGTGTCAGATGCGTAGGTGGACATGGTTCATTCCTTCATTGGTTTCATGGTTCAAAGCGTCGCTACTTCCTCCGGATTGTCAGGGAGGTTCTGCCCGGCTCGACGCGAAGCCAGTTGGGCAAATCGGGGGTTGTCGTGGTGAAGTCGGCCTTGATCTTTTCCATGACGGGCTTGGGGATTTGCTCGACATATTCGTCGGGCACGGCGGCGGGATCGTTGACCACCAGCTTGTCGGCGGTGTCGCGAACCGAAAGGGTGGCCTCTGGCAGGACGAGCTTGTCCAGCTTGGCGCATTCCAGTAGAGCCGTGATGGCCTCGCGGGACGATTTGATGCGCTCGCCGGCCCGGTTCTTTCTCGCTGTCCGATCCGCGATCTGCTCGCTCAATGCGGCGGCATGGCCCTCGTCATCCTCGATCTTGCCGAGCAGGCGGCGGACCCACTCGAACAGGTCCGATTCACCCTCCAGCGTATCGAGATAGGCGCGCTCGTCATCGTCCAAGGCGTCACGCAGATGCGCGGCGATGGCCTCGATCTGGATGCGCGTCAGATCCAAGCGCTCCATGTCAGGCGGCCTTCTTCATGGGCGCGAACGGTTCGGTCTCGCCGGCCCAATAGCGCCGGTCGATCTCGTTCAGATCGCTTTGCATGTCGGCACACATGGCTTGCCATTGATCGTAGAAGCGGGCCTTGAGGTCGCGCTTGGCTGCCTCGAATGCGGCCAGTCGGTCGGTCACGATAATTCTCCTCGGATATGCGCCATCCCATTCACCCGTCTGGTCTGAGCTGCTTTGATCGATCGAGCATGGTTTGCGGGACGGCGAGCCTTGCGTGCGGCGAGGGCGTCGCTAAGCCCGTCCACGAGCGCGATGCGGCGGTTGATATATTCGATCATGTCGGCGGGAGGGGCGTTCATGCTGCCAAGCCTTGCAGAACTTCGCGGACCAGCATCTCGTCACGCTCGGCCTCGAAGGCCCGGATCGTCGCCAGCAGCCCCTCAACATAAAACTGGACGCGATAGGTCGGTGCGGCGTTTTCCATGCCGAGCACGACGAAGGCTTCCTCGATGTCGTCGGGCCACTCTTGGCCGTGGTTGAAGGTCGGCTCGATCAAATCGGCGTCGGGCGGGGGCTGGTGGATCATGCTGCTGCTCCGAACAGAGAGCCTTGGCGCTGGGCGTCCTCGATGCGACGGCAGGCGAGCGCGAAATGAGCCGGGTCTTTCTCGATGCCCCAGAAGCTACGGCCAGCCATGACGGCTGCGACTCCGGTCGTGCCGCTCCCCATGAACGGGTCCAAAATCGTCTGCTCTGGGAACGTGAAATCGTTGACGATCTCGGCCATCAGGCGGCGCGGCTTCTCAGTTGGATGCAGGCCGGTGCGCTCTGGGCCGTTGACGCAATGGGTGTAGACGCCGCGCTTTCCGCCACCGCGCCATGAGCGGTAGCCGGTGTTGCACCATGCCGTGACGGCGCATTCAAAGCCCCTCGCGGCACCCTGCCCGTTGAAGCGCGGTGCGGAGTCCGGCTTCACCCATGCCAAGCAGGTATCGTATTTGCCGCCCGCCGCCTGAATATCATCGCGCCATGCCCGCACGCCTTCCGCCAGCGTGAACAGGATGAGCCAGCCTTGCGATGCCTCCACGCAGAGCCGTGCGACCTCGCCGCGAACGGCGTTGATGCCCTCGAAGCCAAGATCCTCGATCATCGCTTGGCCATCGTTCCGGCGGATGCGGCCAATCGCCTTGTGCAATTCATCCTCGTAGGGCGGATCGCTGATGACGTGGTCAATCGGCGCAATCGTCGGGATGAGTTCGAGCGCATCACCGCAAAGGAGCGTGGCGCGCCCAATGATGACATGCTCACTCACCCCTCACCCCCTCCCCTGATCCGCGCGGGGGTGTGGCTCTCTGCTGTGAACAACGCCCCCTGTGCCGGCCGCACATCGATGGCAGCGGCTTCACGACGCGCCCGGGCGGCCCCGCGCAGCATCCAGTCGTTGCCCTTGGAGCCACGGCGGGCATGGGCCTCGCGCAGCATCACGCGGGCATAGTAGATGAGGAAGTCGCGGCGCTCTTTCGGCGGGCGCTGGTCGAGGGGGGTGTACTTCATGCCACGCTCCTCATCGTCGGCGCGCGATAGTCCTCGATCCGCGCCAGCCAGTTGCCGAGCCGGCGGTGAACGTCGCGCATCACGGGCTCGTCCATGCCGAGGATTTCCTGCAGGATGACTTCGGGTCCGCCCGGGCTGTCAGGATGCTCCGCCTCGATCGCCCGGGTGAGCAGGGAGGCCATGCGCGCGGCGATGGTGTCCGTGCTGCAGATGGCGTTCTCGGGCACCTTGCGATGGCCGTAGCTGCGGTCTATCTCGTCGTGGGCGCTGTCGTCGTGAACGAGCAGGTTCCATATCTTGTCGGCTGTCGGCAGGCTTCCGCCCTTGATGTTGGCGAGCTGGCGACGGGTGACGCCGAGCCACAAGGCCACCTGCCCGTCCCCATGATTGGAGATGAGCCGCGACAGGGCCTGCAGGAAGCGCGCGTGGAATTGATCTTCCGTGAGCGCCTGCGGTTTCGGAACGACAGTGTCCGGGCTCGCCATTACAGCCTCCCCGCATGGACAGAGGCATCATCACGGACCAGATCGGCGGGACCTTGCTCGTATGCCAGCCAGTGGCCGTCGGGATGCAGGACGCGGACTTGCTGAGGTGCCGGCCGCTCAGTCTCGGCGACTGCACGGTCAGCATCCTCCACCGCATCGGGAGCGCGATGAGGACCGGACAGGGCTATGGCTGCGGCGATGAGGCCGAGCGGGATGGCGAGGGTCAGGGGAATGGCGAGCCACAAACTCACAGCGACATCTCCATCGCAAGGCGCGAACCGGAGTGTGCGCAGCCATGATCGGCGCGGGTGCCGCAGCGGGGACACGGCTCGCGATGGACGTGGACCAGATCGCGCGCGTCGTTTTTCGGCGGGACCCAATCCAGAGAGCGGGGCCGGTAAGGAGCCCTCTGCTTCGGCTTACCCTTGCCAGCGCTGAAGTGCGGCGCCTTGATTACGCCAGCCGTCCGCTTGCCGGTCGCGAGGATCGTGACCACGCGCGCTTGGCTCCCTCGCTCAATTTTGATGAAGCCCAACTTGACGAGCCGGTCGAGGAGCTTCGGGGGTCCGGACACACTGGAACATCCGAGCGCACCGACCAGCGTGTTGTTGGACGGGCACGGCTCGCCGGTATTCGCGGCAAGGGTGATGAGGCGCAGCACCGTACTCGCCTGATGAGACAACGCCCCCTGCCCGCTCGCGATGGGGTTGGCGGTCATGCTGCAACTCGGCGGGCGGCGGCGATCTCATTGTTCAGCGTTGCCGCGTTGATCGCGTTATCGGTGACGCGCTCAATATCCAGAGCGACCTTTGCCGAGCATTGGTTGCTCCGCTCAATCGCGTGAATGTGGCCCTTGCTCTTGCCGATAAGGGCGCCGAACTGCTCCAGCGTGAGCTTGTGCAGGTCGCGATATTTGGCGAGTGTCATCATGGCTGGACATAGTTCAGGATTTCTGAACGCTTGTCAAGCCGGTCCGGTTCAGTTTTTACGGAACGCCTTCCGAATGCGTGTTCCGTACAATCTGGACATGCAGGACTGGTATCTCAAAGAGTGGCTGGCCTCGCTGAGGAAAACCCAGGCATTCCTCTCGCGCGAGACCGACTATCCCAAGGCGAAGGTCTCGGACCTTGTGACCGGCAAGCAGCGCTACAATCGCGATGTCCTGAACGATGTAGCAAAAGCGCTTAACTTACAGCCGTTTGAGCTACTCCTGCATCCCGCCGACGCCAACGCCCTCAAGCAAATGCGCGTGGCCGTGAAGTCCATGGTCGCGATCCCGTTCATGGGCGAGGCCGGCAGCGGTGAGCCCGATCAGACCGCCGACCAAGCGACCGGCTGACCCTCCCCCGATTCTGAGCTGACGCCTTCGTTCAGAGGGCGCGAACCCCTGCGTTCAATTTTTTTGAACCGAGGGGCTTGACATATCGTTCGGAAAAGCTGAACACGGTGGCAAGGCGGGGCCGGCACCCTTCCCCTAATGTCCCCTCGCCGGTCCCCGCCCCCAGATTGGGAGCGCGATATGTCGGACGGCCTCAACGAAGAGTTCTTCACCTCCGTGCTGGAGGACAACAAGGAAGCGGTGCGCGCGACCGTCCGCGACGCGCTTCTGGAGGGCGTCAAGCGCCAGTTCGGATGGGAGCTTCCTGAGGCCGTCAAGAAGGCGGTGCAGGAGTTTGTCGCGAACGAAATCATCCCCGAGATCAAGGCCGAACTGGAAGCGAACAAGGAAGCGTTCGTGACCGCTGCGACCGACATGGTTCGCGGGGCGCCGGTCGAGATCGGCAAGGCGATGCAGGCCCATCTGGCGAAAAACCTCACCGACTCTTGGAAGCTGCGCAAGGTCGTGGAGGCCCTGTTCAACTGAGCCAGAACGACAGCAACACCCCCCGCATTTCCTCCCCGCGTCCGGGGTCGAAGGAGAAGATGAGATGACCGATAACCCGCGCTGCACGTTCGCCGAATTGGTCCCTGTGTTCGTAGAGCTTTACGACCCAAGCCTGACGCGGGTGACGGCGCTGATCGCGCAGGTCAGGCATCTGATCAGGCTGGGCGCAACCTCAAAGCCCGGAGTGGGCAAGACCCACTATTTTGGATGCGCCGAGGTTCGGCGGCTGCTGGTCGCGATGGAATTGGCTCACCTTGGCGTGCCGCCGGGCAACGCAATCCGGCTGCTCAATGAGAACGACAGTGCTTTCTTTGGGGCAACCGCGCCGGTCACAATCATCGTCGGGCCCCGGAACAGCACGATCACAATCGATATGCCAGCCCTGCGGGTGGTTTCCATCAAGCATCTGCCGTGGATGGCCACCGGGAGACGCGATAGCGACCGGCTCCACGCACGTCTCACCGGCTTACCATCATGAAGTCCCACACTATTTCGGCGCGTCGGCAAGCCGACCGGGCTTTCGTGCCTACGGCATCGAGCCGCGTGCCGCGTCTCGCCGGTTCCCGCTTCAATCCCATCGCGCAAGGAGAGCGACCGTGAAAATTGACGTAACCGAGCGCATCGCCACCGTGAAGCGCCTGACCGCAGAATGGGCGGAGAAGGCCGGCTACAAGAAGCCGCTCCCGGACGATGGCACGCTGCTGAGCAAGCGCGCCAACGATGTTCGCCGCGTTCTGGCGGTGGCCGACTTTGGCTGTCAGGAGCGCCACGTTCACGCCCTGATGGAGGCGCTTCTGGATGAACGCATCCCCGTGCCGAAACGCGCGGTGAGCGTGGACTATCTCGCCCGCGAGCCCTTCGTGATCGGCAGCGCTCTGGTCCCTGTCCAGTATGACGCGCGGCCCGGCTTGGTCGTGAAACTGTCGCAGTCGGGCAATGCTGGCCTTCGCAAGTCGAACGGCGAACTGCACCAGAACCACTTCCAGCAGCACAGCGTCCGCCCGGCGACCGACGAGGAAATCGACGAGTATTTCGCCGAGTTCTTTGGCCTGAAAACCAACATCGCCGACGAGCCGCAGATCGCAGGTGAGACGGTCGAGCATTTCGAGGCGCCGTTCTGATGCGCGCCAGCGATAGCGACCGTCACCCGAATGGGCGGAGACCGCAGGGCTCCGGGAGCGCAGCGACTAGGGCGCGGGCCGAAGGCATCGCACAGAACGCACCCGCCCACCCCAATGCGGGGGAGAGGGAGTAATGGCGTACGGGCTTCTCGAACTGGCTGCCAAAGTCGAGGCGGCGAGCGGGCCATCCTATGCTCTCGAATGCGAGATTTGGGATGCGATCTATCCCGGTGAGCGTGATGAGCGCTTCCGCAAGCTTTGCGACGACAGCCCCTACAAAGGCCGTCTCGGGCCAGCGGATAAGGATGGGTATGTCGGGCCGCTCAGGTCTTTCACGGCGTCACTGGATGCCGCGATAACGCTCGTCCCTGAAGAGAGGATGCGGACCCTGCGCTTCGCCGTTGGTGAGACTGGGGTGCGCGCCGCATTTTTCGACGAGAACCGTCTGGGGGCTACCGGAACCGGAGCCACGCGTACGCTGGCACTGCTGTCAGCCGCCCTGAGGTCGCTCGCGTATCAGGAGGCGCGGGGCGATGATTAAGACCCCCTCCTCCCCCAACCCGGCCTTCAAGCTGTTGAGCGCCCACAAAGCCAGTCTCGAAGACATGATCGAGACGCTTTGTCACGGCTGCGACACCCCGCTCGGCCCGGATCGGTACTGCGCGTCCTGCGGCGAGGTGATGCCGGTCTACGAATGGGAGCGGGATCGGCCAGCGATTTACAGCCAGCAGAAAAGGCGAGCAGCATGAAGCGCAACGGTGACCGCGGCATCAATCCGCCCGTCCATCTCGATGAGCCGGTGCCCCGCGCAAGTCTGCGTGAAGCGCTTCGACCCTATGCCTGGGCGTTCCTCATCCTTCTGTACGGGGTCGCGTTCTACGGCGCGTGGCTGGTGACGCCGTGAGCGGGTCGCTTAGTCAAGCCGTCATCGAGGGATTTTGGTCTCGCGTCGACAAGCGTGGAGATGATGAATGCTGGCCGTGGACTGGGTCGACGAGCCGCGAGGGATATGGCTCGGCTATGATCAACCGCGTCAAGATTCTCGCCACAAGGGTTTCGCTTACCATAGCGGGGCGCGATCGCCCATCCGATCAGCACTTCGCCTGCCACTCCTGCGACAATCCGATCTGCTGCAATCCGGCTCATCTTTGGTGGGGGACGCAATCGGAAAACATCCGAGACGCGATCAGCAAAAGGCGATTTTTCAACACTCGCAAAACCCACTGTCCGCGCGGCCACGTCCTTTCAGGCGACAACCTCATCCCGTGGGTGCCAACCCGAGAATGCAGAACCTGCAACAACGCTCTGCGCGTCGCGCGCGACATTAGATACCGGGCCAAGCGCCGGGCAGAAAGGGTGGCGAAATGACCAGCCCGAGGATGCTTTTCTGCTCGTTGATCGCGCTCGGCCTGGTGGCTGGGGTCTCGGTCTGGGCGCTGATTTTGGAGATGACGAGATGAGCGACAAATCGGTCGAAACCGGCGCCGAGGCATTCATTGCTGCCAACAAGGCGTCTCCGGTGGTGAGCGGCACAGCAATCGGCAAAGGCGGTGAGGGCGGATACTACACCCTCCAAAACGGCCGCACCTTCAAGCTGTCGCGCGAGGAATGCGCGCAAATCGGACATCCGCGGTGGAAGCTGTGAACCGCCCAACCAACAACCCGCCCGCCGCTGTTTCAGCCCTTGTCGGCCTCGTCCTGTTCGACGTGTCGGCGCGACGGCTGAGCCAGGATCATGCGGCGTTTTCCCGCCGCGTCGATGAGGCAATCAATCTGCACGAAAGGAAAGAGCCGTGAGCGAGCATACACCGGGGCCTTGGAGCCTCTCAGGCCGCACGGTCTACGCGCTCGACGAGACCGGCAGCAACAATCGGTTTTCCGTCATGATCGAAGGCGGGTGGACGTACCGGTCTGCTGGCACCTTGGGCGCTTCTGGCGACCGGACCAGCGGTGAAGAATTGCAGGCCAACGCCGCCCTGATATCCGCCGCTCCTGATCTGCTGGAGGCGCTGGAACGCGAAATGAAGCGCGAAAGCACCCGCTATGGCAGCGATTCCCAGGCGCAGGAATTCTTTCGCAAGAACAATGCGCGTGCGCTCGCCGCCATCGCCAAAGCACGGCTCAACGAGGCAGCTCGGCGGGCGGATGAGGAGCAAGGGTGATGCCGAGCGTAGATGCGATTGAGCAGGAAATTACCGCATGGGCCTTCGCTCACGATGTTGACGGAGCGAGCCGCAACGAACTTATGCGCCGTGTTCGCGCAATGCACGACGCAGCACCCCCCGCCGCTATGGCCGAGGACGTGATGCGGCTGATCGCTAAGCTGCGGTCCAGCACTCGCGGGCTGGGAAGTGAGGACCCCGCAAACTACATTCCTAGAGGCATCACGGCAGCGGATTGCCACGAAGCAGCCGCCCTCCTCACGCGTCTCGCCGCCCCGGAGGCTGAGAATCTGGACGCAGCATGGAAGCTGCTGGATCAAGCAATTATTGATGTCGTCCGAGTCCGCCTATGCGAGCGAGGGGACTTCCTGTTTTGCGCAATCAATGATGCCAAGGCCCTCACCAAAATGCCATCATCGAGCGTCGAAGATGCCGGAAGTGAGGCATATCGACAGGGCTATCGCGACGGCTTCGTGGACGCCCGGTTTCCCGAAGGCCCTCCCGATGAAGAAGCCGAAGCCTGGCGCGGCATTGATTCCGTCGCGATGGCGGACGGCTGGCAGAACTACCGCGACACGTTTCAAGCCGCCCTCCAGCCCCAGCCGGTTGATGTGGTGCGGTCGGACGCGGGGCGATGAGCGGCTGGGAGAAATATGGCTGGAACCCGGAGGGCTATACGTCAGCCCCGACTTACGGCTGCCTCTTCGTAGTGGTGCTGGTCGTTCTTGTCGTAGTGGCGGTGTCATCATGATCCCGGTCCCCAGGGACTTGGCGAAGCGGAACAGGGCGGCTGCCGATATCGGCGAACTGATTAACCGCATCTTCACGCTGGCCCCTACTGCCGGTCTGTATGTCGGCATCAGGATTGAGCCCGCCCACATCCGTGTCACGGACGCAAAGGAGGATTTGATCACATGAAGCACGGCCCGGCCTATTGGCGCTTCGTGTACCGAACCTCAGGCGGTTGGCGAGGGGTGCGCTGGTGCCTGAACTGCCTGTACGGCCCCATCGCCTGGAAGCGCATCGTGGCCGATTGGTGGCGCGGAATCCAGACGCGGAGGAGTATAAGACACATAACACCAGATGAGCGCGCGAAGCTCTTAGCCGTCCTGAAAGAACTGAGCAAATGAGCACTGGCACAATCGCACTGATCCTGATCGTCGGCTTCCTCGCCGTGAAGGGCTTCCTCTGGTTTGTCAGGAGAGACGATGATGGCTGCTGTTGAGATTGCGGCGAGGGCTTTGGCGCAGCTCGATGCTGATCTGATCATGCGCTGGGAGCGCTTCATCAATAAGGGCAAGGAGATGTTGGGAGCGTCCTTTGTCGCCGATGCTCAATCGCTGTTGGATTTGGCGAAACGTGGCGCCACGCACATCCCGTCCGAAGGGCCCGCACCAGACCACCCATCCCAAGCCCGGATCGAGCGGCTGCGAGCGGCGTTGCGCAAATGCCGCGAGGTGATCGCCGATGACCGGGATGTCATGGTGTCCTCGTACACCAATTTCAGCGGCCCGAATGTCGGCACGGTCGATGATGCAGAAGTGCTCGCATACATCGCGGCTTATGACGACGCCCTGAGCGCGATCGATGAAGCCCTCACCGACCCCCACACCCTCGCCAGCGCAGCCGGGACACCGCTCGACGATCATGATGGGGTTAATATCGAACTGCAGTGTGGAGGAGAGAAATCGTGACGGAACTGCTTGCACTGGCCGAGAGGGTTGAGGCTGCTTCTGGGGCGGATCGGGAGATTGATGCCCTGATCTGGTGCGCAGTCTGCCCGCCCGATGCCGAGTACACGGCCGACGACTGGCACCAAAACCGCCCTCGCCCGGCGCACAAGGAATCGGTCGGACTGACCCTGCCGGAGTGGCTGGAACGGTGGCCCGACCAGACCGCCGAAATGGCGAATGCTTATTCCGTCCTGCATTACACCGCCTCTCTCGACGCCGCCATGTCGCTCGTGCCGGAGGGCTGGGAATGGATGGTGCGCGGTCCTCGCAAAAAGGTGGAGCGCGTACCGGGCCTTTGCTTCGTTCGCGTGGAAAGCCCTGACTTCGATTCTGTCACATACGGCAAAGGCGAAACTTGGATCACTGACATTTTGGTGGGCCAGTATTCGGAGGCAGTCGCAGCCACTCCCGCCCTTGCCCTGACAGCCGCAGCATTGCGCGCGAGGGCAGCATGATCCCCTCACCAATCGCCGACATGGCGTCCGCGAGGCTGGACCGCTGGGCTGCTGAACGCGCGTCCCTGGTATCGAGGCTCGCAGCTCTGGACGCAAAGGAGCGGGCGTTCAGCAGAACGTGGTCGATCGCCAACGGGTTCAGGGTGTTTCTGACGGCTGAGCAGGTGCGCGAACAGCTCGACTTTGCGAGCAGCAGGGGGCGGGGGTGATGGACGACATCGAACACAGCGCTCGTTTCCATGCGCTCACCAACAAAGCGCGCTTCATCCTGCGCGACATCTATATCGACCTTGCCGAGGAAGAGGACGATCAGGTTCTTGGCACGCTCGGCACCTTCTACGGCGTGCTTTGCGGAGCCTGCACGGCGGTCGTCGAAGTGCACAAGGCGGTGTCCGAAAAATGCGAGGCAAACGACCCCGAAGGATTGCTGGAAACGCTCATGCAGCAAATGGTGGACATCTGGGGACAGGCACACGGCTTCCCGGCCCAGCAAAAGCGAGGGGCGACCCAATGAGCGGCGCAAAGCCCAAGCCGCCCGGTGAAGCGCGCTCGCGTCAAATGGTGATGCACGTCACGCCGAGGACGTTTGCCCGCGTGACAGCCTTCGCCAAGGCCGAGAAAATGCCGCGCGCCGAATTGCTCCGCCGGATCATGAATTGGGGATGGCTGGTCTGCGAGGCTGGCCCGGACACGATGACGCTCGTCCTTGAGGCGGCACGGAAGAAATCCGCCAAGCCGGGGTTGGACCAAGACGCCGCGCTGCAGGGGGTGGGCGGTGGGTAGGCCCGCTCGGTTCACTCAGGCGGACATCAAGCGCGCCGTCTCTGGCTTCCTCGCCACGGGGCAGGTGCTTGGCCGTGTCGTCATTCGGGCGAACGGCGAAATCGAGATATTGCCCAAGTCCGGAAAGCCGGTGCATGACAATGACGAATGGGCCGATTTGGAATGAGGGCAGACATGCTGACAACCGAAAAACTCCGCGAGCTTTTGGACTACTGCCCCGAAACCGGCGTTTTCCGGTGGAAGGTTGGTCGCCGTGGCGGGTGTAGAGCAGGCGATGTCGCTGGCATCATTCACGCTAAGGGCTACCGTTTCATCAAGATCGGGCAGAACAGGTATTCCGCTCACCGCCTCGCTTGGTTCTATATGACAGGGTGTTGGCCAGATGAGTGCCTTGACCACAAAAATCGCCAGAGAGACGACAATCGGTTTTCGAACCTCCGCGAGGCTACGTGGTCAGAAAATCGCATGAACACCATGGCGGTGGGGGTCAAATTCTATGCGCGGTCGAGCAGATGGAAAGCCTACATCGGAAAAGGCGGAAGGCAATTCTATCTAGGAATGTTCGCCACGAAGGACGAAGCGCTGGCAGCGCGGAAATCCGCAGCAGCCGACCTTCACGGCGTTTTCGCTGCCACTGACGCCAAGGCGCAAATTGGGTGTGCTTGACTTGGCTCGCCCTCGAATGAACCGGGAACTGCCACCCTATGCGAGCAGCTTCAGCGACCGCCACGGCGGCCTGCGCATCCGCTTCCGCCGGAAGGACTTGCCGACGCTCTACGCCACCGAGCAGCCGGGCACGGACGCGTTCATGGCCGAGTATCTGGCGTGGAAGGCGGGCAACCTCGTCATCGGCGCCGACCGAATCACGCCGGGCACATTCGACGACCTGATAAGCCAGTTCTACCGCTCGACGGCATGGCGCAATATCCCGAAGGAAAGCACCAGGCGCACCTATAAAGGCGAGCTGGAGCGGTTCCGCAATGTCTACGGCAAGCGGCGCGTCGCGACCATGACGGCCAAGAACATCGCGAAGCTCATGGAGAAGATGGGCGACACGCCATCGGCAGCCCGCAACCTGCTGAAGCGGCTGCGGACCCTGTTCGACTATGCGATCCTCATGGGGATGCGGCGCGACAATCCGGCCAAGGCGGTGAGGGGGCCGAAGGTGTCAGGGTCCGGCTTCCACGAATGGACCGAGCCCGAAATCGCGCAGTTCGAACGTTTTCACAAAATAGGTTCGAAAGCCCGCCTCGCGCTGGCGATCTTCCTCTACACCGCACAGCGCCGCTCGGATGCGGCCGCCATGGGCGAAGATCCGGAGAAGCCCGGCTATGTCAGGGTGCGCCAGCTAAAGACCGATGCGCTCCTGTCGATCAGGATGCACCCGAAGCTGAAGGAGGCGGCGGCGGCCTGCCCGTCCGGAAAGCCGACCTTCATCGTGTCCGAGCGCGGGAAGCCCTACACCAAGGAGAGCTTCGGCAACTGGTTCGGGAGGCAGTGCAATAAGGCGGGCCTGCCGCACTGTGCCGCGCACGGGCTCAGAAAGGCCGCATCGCGCAGGATGGCCGAGCTTGGCCTGTCGAACCAGCTCATCAAGTCGATCACCGGGCACAGCACCGATTCGGAGGTGGCGCACTATACGAAGAACGCGGACCAAGCGCGGCGCGCCGATCAGGCGATGGACGCGGTAGAGGAAGGTGTTTGGCTACCCCGTTTGGCTAACCCGCCGGTGGTGCATTGATTATGCTAGGTTTTATAGAGGTTGTGGCGCGCCCGGAAGGAGTGCATAAAGCGGTTTCGGCCAAGGGCTTAGTTTGGCTCCAGGCCTCGAAAACCAGTGAAAGGCGCTCTCATGCCGCGTGATCTGATGGCTAACTCTGAAGGGGCAAATTGACCGATGGCCGCTAGGCTCAAAGTGAAGGTGCGCGCCGTCGAGCGCGGCACGGTCCAGCGTGAGGCACAGCAGCACGCCCGCTATCGCACGACCAGCGCTTACCTTCCTATGTCGGGCAACGACAATGACGAATACGGACACTTCCGAGTCAGCCGGAATATCGACCACAATGTGATCGACACTTGGCTGGACGACCCAGAGAGCTTTTTCGAGGCACAGCATGTCAAGGCCATCGCGCGCTGTGCAGACCTGTGGAGCCGGTGCTATAGGCCGCACGCCGTTGACGGAGGCGGGCGCGATCACAGTCGATCACTGGCCGTCCTCGCCTGTCTTAAAGCGCGCGTTCCTCGGTACGCATGGGAGATTTTCGAGAATGTCTGTCGGTGGGATGAGCCAACGGGAATGCCGGGGTCGCGATATTCGACGGTGAAGCCGTCCAATGTTCGCGCCGCTAAGCATGTCGTTCGCTATGTCGCAGAAGAGATTTCCCGATGAAACATGTTCCGCTCGCCAAGCTTGCCGATAAGATCGTCCGCCCCGGCTTCGAGGAGTATCTGAGGCCGCTCCTTTTCTACCGTGGCAACCTCTCGATTGGGCGAGTGCACCGTCTGTGGAACTTCATGATTTCCGGCATGGAGCATGAGGCGACGTTCTCCGATATGACTCAGCGCCTTGCCATGAACCCTGATTATTCGCAGCTTTGCGGGCCGGAAAAAGCACCTGCCCATCTAACACTTATGTCGTTCGCCGGGCGCCTTCTGGGCAACCCGAAGGTGACGGACGAGATGCCCGGCCTGCGCGAATATGTCAGGGAGCTTATGCCTCCTTACAAGCGCCCGATCATGTTGGAGCGCGTTCAGGAAGTGACGCACCGCCGCCGCAACATGGGCGCTGGCGGATGGCGCATTTTTGAAAGCCTGCGCGAGCCGCCAAAGCCCATGCCGGACGGGTTCGCAGAGGAGGCCGGGGGCAAGACGATTGCGTGGGCAATGGGGCGCTATGATTGCAGCCGCTACCATGCCATGCGCTGGTTCGTCGAGGCTGGCTTCACGCCGGTCAGCGGCAAGATCAAGGCGCTTCCGGAAAGCTTTTCCCGGTGGGCTGGCCGCGAGACGAACGCGCGCCTTAGCGAGCGCTTTGGTGTGTCCTATCCCGTCATCAAAAGGTGGCGCGATGAAACCGGCGTTGTCAGGCAGTATTTCGCCCCCAAGCCAGCACAGCAGCCAACAGGCGCGATTTGCTACCCCTTCCTGATCCACGACGCCGGGCGCGAGGAACATGCGCTGATGAGGCGCGTCAACGCTGCGGTGCCCAAGTATCTCGATCCCGAGCTTCGTGCTGACATCTGCCAGGATTTGATCGTCGGCATCCTGTGCGGCGACTTTAGCGAGGACGATCTAACGTTGCCGGCCAAGGAGATGACGAAGCGCGTACAGAAGATGTTTCCGACCAAGTACGGGCCGCTTTCACTCGATGCGGAGATCCCCGGCACGGAAGGCTTCCGCCTCATCGACACGCTGGCCGACGATCACAACGTTTGGGAGCGCATCTAGTGAGCCCGAGTGAAATCAGGCGCCGGGCCATGATCGCGCGCGTGTTGCCGGGCTTTCCCGCGCAGCCGTTCGAGACGCTAGAGGATATGGAGGCGCATCTTGGCGGCGAGCGTGTCGTCTGCCTGCTATGCGGAAAGTCTTATGAGGCGGTCTTGCTCCATGCCCGCCGTACCCACGACATGGGCGAGATTGAGTATCGCCAGCGCTTCAACATCCCATGGAAATATCCGATCACGGGGCGGGCGTTCCATGAAAGGCGAAGTAAGGATGCCCGGCGCGCCGAATGCGTTGAGCAATTGCGGGCGCAGAGGGCGAAGAAGCCGCACACTGGCCCCCTGACTCCGCTCGGTCGCAAAGCCAAAGAGCGCCCCCTGTCGGTCCTAGTCGAGGCGCTTCATTTGCTGGCCGTGCATGGGACGGTTGGCGCCGCTTCGAGGGCATCGAAGATACACCGCAACACGCTCGACTCGCGTATCCGAGCCGCCAAGGAGAGGCTGAAATGGGAAAGCCAGTAGACTTCGCCTACATTCAGAAAATGATGGAGGACAATCCGGACGATTGGTACACGGGAGAGGAGGCGGCCGCGCGTATGGATGCCGTGACAAAGAAGATGCTCGGCGTCACTGGTCCGAACGTCTCAACCCGCGACATCCCCGGCGGCGGCTTCGTGGTGGACATCGACTTTGACGACATCGTTGAGCGTGCAACCCTCCCGCATGACGGGGAGGTGGTTCCTCGTGGGTGACGCGCGAATGGCTGGATCGCCGCGCGCGGAGTTGAGATGAGCGGGCCGGGTGATGGAGGGGAGGGGTGAGCAAGTCGCAGCCCACCCTCGCGGGCATCGAGGAGGAAATCAGGCTCATGCGCCTGGACGCTGACGAGCCGCCCTTGCCGGGTCATCTGCCGCAACAGTATTTGAGTATTCGAGAGTGGGTCAGCAGTCGGATGCGCGACGCTGCTCAACGAGCACAGCCACCCAAATAGCCGAGGTGAGATGAAGATGAGTGACGGACCCTATATCGCGCTACGCCTCGCCGTCGTTCTGCCCGCGATCTTCATCCTCGGCTATCTCGGGGCGCTGGCCGTCCTGCCCGCCATCGGCGCAGTCCTTGGCGGGCTGCTAGGGTTGTGGCCGTTCCTGCTGGGCGGGCTGGCGCTGTTGGTGGCGTTCGTGCTTTTCGCGGCTTGGTCGTCCTAGAGCCTCCCCACCCCCAAAGGCTGACGGCACGCTTCCACGATGGGGGAGGCCACACACGAAGGCGGCCCCGTCCACCGAAGCGAAGAGGGGCCGCTAGTCACAAGCAACGGGAAGAGCGGGCTTTAGCCGCCGGGGTGCATGGTCGCCTCCATCTTCTCGCCAAAATGCAATAAGCGATGGATGGGCGCTATCACAGATTTTCGAGGCTGTCCACCCTCCCCCACGATTGAACTACGGCTGAGCTGGCCGCGTAGCACAAGCGGCAATCGCACCGCCCAGCGCAGCCTCACGGGCGATCCTGAGTATCCGCCCTGCCTTTAGAAGCTGCACGCCCGAGAACACGTTGGGCGCCGTCCGCAGCGCTTCGTCGGTATCCGGATAAGCGGGTGACGGCCCAAGGCGCTCGACAGCGGCACGGGCGCAAGCGGGGTCGTCGAACGGCACGCGGACCTCAATAGTTCTTATGACTGGCTCGGGAAGCGTGGTCGATCCACAGGCTGCCAGCAACAGGAGGGGGGTGAAGCGGATCATGCTGCAATTCCTTCACGCTCTCGGGTGCGCATCGCGTCAACGGCGGCGTAAAGCGCCTGCATGGTGCAAAGGTACAGAGGCGCGCCACTGGCGCCGAGTTCCTCCCGAACGCCGCGAGCCTCCGCGCATGTGATCCAGAGGGAGCCGTCGGCCTCGCGGAACAGATTGAACGTGGCGAGGTGCTTGCCGATTTGAGGCTGTGTCATTGTCATTGCTCCCGTATTAAATCCAAAGCATCCGCGCACTGATTGGCACCAGGCCGACGCGCGAGGATCGCCGCAGCCCTCGCATTGGCCGCCTGGGCGGCTGCGCGGGCCGCCACAGCGCTTCTTTCCAGTTCGGCGAGCCGTGACGCCCCTGCGGCTCTGGCGGCCTCTACGGCCTCATTCTGGGCCCTGATCCCGTTTTCCAGCGCCACTTTGTTGGCGCGGCATTGCGTGAGGTCGCGTTGCAGAGCGACGATCTGCCCGCCCTGCTTCTCGATTGTCCGGTCGCGGGAGCTAATCTGCCCGTTCTTGATCGCCAGCGTGATACCGAACGCGATGACGAGCAGGCCGATGCCGACCAGCTTCCAGTTGCGCATTGCGAATGCGATGAAGGCGGTCATGGCCCTTCTCCGTCAGGCGGCTCGATATTCACCGTCACGTTTGAGGCAGGCGCTGGCTTCTTGTCCGCCGTGACAGCCGCCGTCTCGTCCTGCTTGGCCTGCGAAATGGCGTTTGTGTTCGTGAAGTCCTTGGCCGCGATCAGCACGGCGCAGGCCGTCACCACAGCGGCGATGCCGACACCGAGCGATGAAACGTCGATCGTCTCGCCGCGCCAGAAATTCGACGCCGCCGACGCGAACAGCGGGAGCATGGCGAGGAAGGACAGGATGCGGCCCAGATCCCAGCTTTCGTTGTTTGGGCCTGCGAACAGGTCGGCGAGCCAGCCCTGCTTTCTCATAGCCCCAACGCCGCATATGTTGCCGGCCCCGCGATGCCGTCCGCAACCAGCCCCTTGACGAGCTGAACAGCCTTCAGCTTTGCCTCCGTTGCCGGGCCAAAAATGCCGTCGTCAGGGATGTTAAGCTCGCGCTGGAGCGCCTTCACATCCTCGCCGCTGTCGCCTTTGCGAAGGGTGCGCGGGCGGGAATGGGTAGACGGGGCAGATGTCGCGGTTCCGGCGAGCCAGTCGGCTACGCTGAAGCTGGGACAAGCTTTGTTCACCCCCGGCCAGTCGCGATGCCCGCGAACGGTGATGCCAGGATATTTCGCCCGGTACTCGTCCACCAGTTCGCGCAGGGACTTCTTCTGCGCATCGGTCCGCGTGTCCTTCGGCGTCTTGCCATCGGTCGCGACGCCGCCGACATAAACGACGCCCACATTTCCGGTGTTGCCACCAGCGACGTGAATGCCGCGGACGTTGTCCGGGATGTTGCGGACCTTCGTGCCGTCGAGCAGCACGATCCAGTGGTAGGACTTTGAGCCCGGACCAAAGCGCTGCGCCGCCACCGCATTGAGCTGGGCGGCAGTGACGTTCTGGCCTTCGCGTGTTGCGGCGCAATGAATTGTCAGGTTCACGATGGGCAGCATATCAGTTCACTCCGGTTTGCGGCTTGAAAAAGGGAGGGGTTTTCGGGTAAGGATGGGGGATGGTTGCGAGCGACTTGCCCAAGATCGAACTGACCGATCCCTGCGCCGGAATCCGCGAAGAGCTGCTGGCGAACGCGCGTCGCTACACGAAGGCCGTCGGTGAGAAGTATAAGTCCCTGATTGATGGGGCTCGACACCCTCTTGAGATCGACCGTCTGTGTCGGGCCTGTCGAGAAGAGTGCATGGCGATCACGGAAATCTACGCCCGCACGCTTGCCAAGCTTCCGCCCCCGCCGATCTACATTCGCGCCGACCAGATCGCCGCCTGACCACACCGCTCCAGCTTGACGAGGGCGGGTCATTGCGCTGCTCCACGGATGAGGAAAAACATGCCGAGCAGCGATCCCACGGCGGCGATGATGATGGTGATGATCCCCGCGAGCTGACCAAAGCCCGCTGACTTGCCCCGGTCGGAAGCGCTGGCCTTCTCGATCACCTCCAGTCGCTGCGTCACGGCGGCGAACTGCAGATCGGTCTGGGCCTTGTTCGAGAAGTTCTTTTGCTGGTCGATCATCGCGGCGCGGATTTCGTTCGATGCCTCGGCCCGCTTGTCGGCGGCATTCTCGGCTTTCAGGATGGCTTTTTCCGAAGCCGTGAGGGCCGCCTGCACAGCCTCCTTCGCGGACGCCAGCGCAGTGTTCACCGCCTTCTGGTCGGCCTCGCGCAACCCGTCGAAGTGGGTCTTCAGCGTTTCGAGCGTCCAGCTCTCGCTCACGACCCGTTCCCACCCTTCCCATGCCGGTCGGCCGTCATCTGTCCCGCTCCCCATCTGGCTCGTGCGGACCAAGCCCGAGATATTGCGCGGTGGACTGGCTGTTCTGCGTGATGATCCGCATCAGCTCCTCGATCCGCTTTTCAAAGTCGCGGCGCATGTCTGTCATTTCACCTTCACACCGATGACGCTCAGCCATGATCGCGGCGTCAAGGCGCGCGGGCTCAGCATCGCATCGGGTTTCGAGCGAACGGATGCGCTCAAGCAAATCGCCCCGGATGCCCGCGTGCGCGTCCAGCTCGATCTTGCGCGCATCGTTGATCCGCTGTTTCCAGTAGGGCCACGTCTTGAAAAGCCACACCGCTCCGCCAACCGCCACCGCGAACGCGGGCGTCTCGACGGACCAAAGCGATGCAAGGAAGCGTGCGAGTTCATCCATACGCCCCTCGCCCCATGCTAAAATCAAGCCGGGGCGGTGGATGCTCCGGCGTGTCAGCATGGGAGCGGTTGGCCGTCCGTCCCATAGTGGAAAGGCTCTCCCATCCGGCGAGCGCTAATTGCGCGAAGCTCAGACCGTAGAGAATCCAGTATTGCGGCTTGGGATCGATCATCGGGAAATAGAAGATCCACACCGCCGGGAACATGGCGAGGATGGCCCGGTCCCACGGGCTGCGTTCAAACCAGACGAACGCGACAAACTGGCACAGCGCCGTCTTGTAGCTGCCTTTATGCCAGTCGTTTTTCACGAACATGGCCGCGATGACGATGATGTCGAAACCGACTCTCGCCTTCATCGTCACGAAGCCCATCTCTTCATAGATCGCCCGGCCGATGAACCACGTCACGACCATCGCTAAGGCCGTGGGATTGCGGACGTGCAGCCGCCATGCCCCGAGCCGCAGAGCAGCCGGGACGCCGATCACAAGGATCGCGGCGAAGTAGAGGACTTCCTCGGTCTGCATGTCACGGGCCGCCAGGAACTTCAGGCGGGCTGGGCGGTGGAGATGGAGGAGTTGGCGTGCCCGGCCCCGGCGGGGGAGGCGGGGGCTGCGGCCCTTGAGGCGGTGCGGACGATGCCTGCAAGCCGAGGCTCACCTCGCCCAGCTCGACGCCCATGTCGGCAAAGCGCTCGCGGTCGGATACGGTACGCATGGTCAGTCTCCTTTCACGGCAGAAAGGCCGCCGAAGCAGCCTGTTGGAATTGGACGGTGAGGGTGAGCTAGTTGGGTATCGGGACCGCGATGGTCTTGGCCGGAAATCTTAGCACAGTTTCATGAACATGGCCCATGTCCATCGAAAGCCAGTGGTCGACGTAGATCTTGACGCCGGCCGCGCGTAGCTTGTCGCACAGCGAGACATCCTCACTCATCTCGGACCCGCCCTCGAACAGCGGCGGAGCAGCTTTCGCCAGCGCGTCCATTCGCATCAGCACGAAGCCAAGCCCGAGGCGGTGGACTTCCTCCATCTCGTCCGCCCGCGCTTTCTCTGCGCTTGGGAAAACAGGCACCCAGCCCGTGTCAGTAAGCAGCGCGGCGTTCGACATGATCGCCTCTTGCCGTCGCCGGAAGATCGCCCCGACGACATCCACTTGTCGGTTCAGCAGCTTGAGCAACGAGCCTGGGTGGAACGTGTGGTCAGCGTCCATCCAGAGCATGTAGTCCGCGCCCCATTTCCGCGCCCAGTCGACAAGCCATTGCCGGGACTGGAATATGTTGGCCGACCGCGAGGTGAAGATTTCCAGTTGAAGCGGCGGCGCTTTGTCCTTCGTGAAGTTGATGAGGCGGGCGAGGCAGAGCGCGAAGTCGTGTTTCGGGTCGCCGTGGCAGGGGATTGAGAGTGCGACCTTCATCGGAGTTGAATAGCGAAGCGCGGGCCTTGTTGCTAGGCGGCCTCGTAGGTGCCGCTGATGACGAGGATGTGCCCGGTCGCGCCCGGATAGGTGCCGTCATATTTGCTGATCCGAAGCGTCGTGCTGTTGTTCAGGATGGCGCCTGAGATCATGGTGCCGGTCACGCCGACCTCCTTGCCCCCGAACGCATGGGGGAATGTGGTGTTGGCCGACGCATAGGGCAACGCAACGTCGATGAAACCGGCCGCCGTTCCGTTGGTGGTGATCGTCACGGTGGCGTTGAAGTGGACGATCTTGCCGATCTTCACCGCGTGCACGTTGGCCGAGACGGTGGTGAAGGTGCCGGAGAATGCGGTCGGCGTCGGAGTTGTGGCGGACCATGCCGCGGCAAGCCCGCTCGCCGCCGCCGCGTCAAGGTCAGCGTCCCACGCTTGAGTGACCGAGCCAAGCCCGCTCGCCAGCAGCACGCCCGCGAGGTTGTGTTCGAGGACAAACCACGACGTGCCGACCGAAGCCTGCGTGCCGCCCGCATTGTCAGCAGAGGCGACATAGACATCGCCGACGTCGACCGAGGTGCCGGATGCGCCGCCGATCTTGCCTGCCACGCTGACCACATAGGCATCGCCCTTGGAGGCGGCAGGATAGTTCGGATTGCCGGAACAGTCCGTGCTGCCTTTGAAATCCATGAGCCCGGTGACGGCCGCATCGACGTAGGTCTTGACCGCCTTCTGGGTCGGAACGATGGCGTCGCTATTGCCGGCGAGCGTCCCGTCGATGCTGAACGTGATGCTCCCGATCGACATGTCCAGCGTCCGGTCAGCGTTGCCGGTCGTCAGGGTGAAGGTGCGATTGGCGGTGAGGTTGGAGCCGACTGCGACGGTCAAATAGTGGGAGAAATTGGTGTCGGCAATTTTGAGCCCTCTTACCCTGATACCAGAGCTATCCCAGCCCACGTATTCCGTGACCCCGTTGCTCGACAGCATAGAGCCGCTGTCCGCCTGCAAGATGAACGAGGATGGGCTCTTAAATAGGACCTCCCCACCCGCGTCATCAAACGTAATCGAGAACGGCGCTGCGATGTCGCCAAGGTAGATCACGCCGCCCGCCCCGCTGTCGATGTGCAGCGGGCCGGTCAGGAAATAGCGATTGGACGTGTTCTTGTAGACCAGCCGGTTGAGGGTCAGATAATAAGGGAGCGTATCGTCGCCCAGCCACAGCCGCTCGGTCCCGTCTAGGTTCCCGGCGATGGTCGCGGAGTAAAGCTCTTGCGGCATTACGGAATCTCCAGAGTATCGCCGATAAGGATCGCGATCCCGCCGATCAGCAGGGTGGTCAGGGGTTCTTCGGGCGGCGCGAAAAGCGGGTCCTCGATAAATTCGAGGCTGTAGACCACGGCATCGCCGACCTGCACGGCATTGGCCCCGGCCTCATCGGAGGTGAGCCGGAACCAGCCGACGGGCTTGCCGGGGATCACTGAGTCCGTCCCCATGTCGATATTGATCGCGGGCTCGAAACCGACCACAGCGGTTCCGTCCACCGCGACCTCGACGTCTTCGGTGATGATGTGCGGCCTGCCGTCCCCGCCGATATAGTCGCCGGCCAGAACCGTCTCGCCAGCGACAAGGCCGGTGAGCGTCATCGTCACCGCGCCCTTCGAAGCGGCGACATTGCCCATGGCCTCGACGTTCAGCCCGTACATCTCTGGCCGGCGGAAATCCCAAAGCCCGCAGCGGTGTTGCCCGCCCTGAAGCCGTGCAAGCAGGGCATCCATCGCCCGCCCGACACCGGTAAGCCCGGGCGCTCCGTCATAGCCGCCACGGACTTGGAAGCTCGCCACCCAGAGCGGGCCGGAGAGGCCATATGTTTTCTGCTGGCGCGTGAACGGGCTTTGCGAGCGTCCGGTGTGCGGCTGGAGATAGAACTCGACCGCGAAGGGTGTCAGCCCCTCGTCGGGCCAGTAATAGTCGCTCATGCCGGTACGTCTCCAAAGCCGCCGCCGAAGCCACCGCCGCCGGCCTCGCCGGTCTGGTCCGGATTGCCCAAGGCGGGGACGAGGACTTTCTGGTTCAAGTAGATGCGCAGCGGATTTGCCGCGCTGTTGATCGCGTCGGCATAGGTGTCGGTCGCGCCGAACGTCGGCGCGGTGTCGCCCCGCGCGCTGATGTCCGCGTAAGGGTAATAATCGACGCCCAGCGGAAGCCCGATCAGCGTCGTGCCCGTAACCGAAACCACGCCGATACCGGGCCACTCATAATCGTGGTCGCTGATCTCGATCTGGC
>NZ_JBYRFX010001169.1:0-6098 GCF_057815775.1 Inquilinus sp. | reverse complement strand
CCCATGCCCGCTGGTGTCTGGCGCATGGCTGCCGCACCGTCACCGCCTTCGGCACCACCGGCGAGGGCGCGTCCTTCTCGCTGTCCGACCGCGAGCATCTGTTCGGCGCCTTCGCCGGCGCCGGCATCGAGGGGCGGCAGCTGGTCGGCGGCATCGCCGCCTCCTCGGCCGAGGACGCGGCGGCGCAGGCGCGGATGGCGCTGGAGTTCGGGGCCGATGCCCTGCTGCTGCCGCCGCCCTTCTACTTCAAGGGCGTCAGCGATGACGGGCTGTTCGCCTGGTTCGCCCGGGTGTTCGAGCTGCTGGGCGGTGCCGCCCGCGACGTCATCCTGTATCACATCCCGTCGGTCACCCAGGTGCCGCTGTCGATCGCGCTGATCGGCCGGCTGCGCGCCGCCTTCCCCGAGGTGATCCGTGGCGTCAAGGATTCCTCCGGCGACTGGGCCTATGCCCAGGCCCTGCTGGCGGCCCACAGCGACCTGGCCATCCTGATCGGCGACGAGCGCTGCCTGGCGGCAGGCGTGCGCCTCGGCGGCCAGGGCGCCATCTCCGGCATCGCCAACGCCTATCCCGAGGCGATGCTGCCGATGGTGCAGGACGGCCGAGACGAGGACCGCATCCTGCGGCTGGTCGCGTCGGTGCTGGCCCATCCGGTGATCCCGGCGGTCTAGGCGCTGGTGGCGCATCGCAGCGGCGACCCGGCCTGGTTGGCGGTGCGGTCGCCGCTGGTGGCGCTGTCGCCGGCCGATGCCGCCCGGCTCGGCGCCGTGGCGGACGGGCTGTTCGCCACCGAGGCGGCGGCGGGATGAGCGGGCCGGCGGAGGAGCGCGAGCCGCTGAAGCTGCGCGAGAAAGCGTATGACAGCTTCACCCAGCACCTCCTGGCCAACAGCCTGCATGCCGGGCAGTTCATCTCGCAGCGCGAGCTGGTCGAGCTGACCCAGATGCCGCTCGGCGCGATCCGCGAGCTGGTGCCGCGGCTGGAGGTCGAGGGGCTGATCAAGACCGTGCCGCAGCGCGGCATGCAGATCATGCACATCGACCTGACCATGATCCGCGACGCCTATCAGTTCCGGCTGTTCCTGGAGAAAGAGGCGACCGCCGCCTTCGCCCGCACCGCGCCGGACGCCACGCTGGCGGCGCTGCGGGCGCAGCATGAGGAGATCATCGCCCGGGCCGGGAGCGAGGGCACCACGCCGGCGGTTGTGGATGCCGCCCAGGCCACCGATTGGGGGCTGCACGACACCATCATCGACGCGCTGGGCAACGAGATCATCTCCAAGGCCTATCGTGTCAACTCGATCAAGATCCGGCTGATCCGGCGCGAGCTGGTCGGCATCGCCGGGCTGGTGGTGCCGGTGATGCGCGAGCATCTCGGCATCCTCGACGCCATCGAGACCCGCGACCCGGCCCATGCGGCGGAGACCATCGCCGCCCACATCGCCAATGCCCGCAACCGCGCCTTGGGGCTATAGCGCCACCATCGATCGAAGCAGCCGGGCAGCCAGCCCGGCGCAATCAAAGCAAGGGGAGGATCACCATGACGCGCACACCCACTCTGAACCGCCGCTCACTGCTGGCCGGCACCGCCGTGGCCGCGGGCCTCGTCGCCCTGCCCCGGATCCGTCCGGCCTTCGCCGCGACCGACTGGAAGAAGTATGCCGGCACCCATATCGAGGTGAACCTGATCAAGAGCCCGCGCGGCGACGTGATCCAGCGCCACCTGCAGGAGTTCGTCGACCTGACCGGCATCGATGTCGGGCTGGAGCAGACGCCGGAACAGCAGCAGCGCCAGAAGGCGGTGGTCGAATTCAGCAGCGGCCAGCCCAGCTTCGACGTCGTGCATATGAGCTACCACACCCAGAAGCGGCAGTTCGAGAAGGGCGGCTGGCTGGCCGATCTGCGCCCCTATCTGGCCGATGGCAGCCTGGCCGACCCGGATCTGAGCCTGAACGATTTCTCCGCCGCCGGCCTGACCTTCGCCACCGGCCCGGACGGCGCGATCGGCAGCCTGCCGCTGAGCGTCGACTACTGGATCGTCTATTGGAACAAGGAGCTGTTCGCCGCCAAGGGGCTGAAGTATCCGACCAGCCTGGAGGAGATGGTGACGACGGCGGAGGCGCTGACCGATCCCGCCGCCGGCACCTTCGGCTTCGTCGCCCGCGGCATGAAGAACGCCAATGTTCCGGTCTGGACCGCGCTGATGCTGGGCTATGACGCCACGCCGCTGGACGCCGACCGCAAGCTGGCGACGACCTCGCCCGGCGCGGTCGACGCGGCGAAGCTGTACCAGCGGCTGATGACCAAGGCCGCCCCGCCCGGCGTCGCCGGCTTCAACTGGAACGAATGCCAGTCCGCCTTCCTGCAGGGCAAGGTCGGCATGTGGGTCGACGGCGTCGGCTTCGCCAAGCCGCTGGAGGACCCCAAGCTGTCGCGCGTGGTCGGCAAGGTCGGCTACGGCGTCATGCCGAAGGGGCCCAAGTCTCAGGGCTCCGCCACCTTCGGCGACGGCATCGGCGTGGCCGCGCAGAGCGCGAACAAGGAAGCCGCCTTCCTGTTCTGCCAATGGGCGGTGTCCCGCACCGTGCAGGCCGACCTGCTGCAGACCGGCTCCGGCGTGCCGTTCCGCGGCTCGGTCCTCGATTCCGCCGAGGTGCGCAAGGGCGTCACCCTGCCGGCGGAGTGGATCGACACCGTCTCGGGCTCGGCCAAGGTCAGCCGGCTCGGCCTGCCGGTGATCGTGCCGGTCAACGAGTTCCGCGACATGTTCGGCATCGCCCTGACCAACATCATCGGCGGCGCCGACCCAGCGGCGGAGCTGGCCAAGGCGACCGACCAGTTCCAGCCGATCCTGGCGAAGAGCGAGGCCTGAGATCGTGACGGCCGTGGACGCCGGCAACGGCCAGCGGCGGCGGGTGCGGGCGCGACGGAGCAATACCGTCGCGCCGACCCTGCGCAGCTACCTGCCGTTCATCCTGCCGGCGGTGGTCGTCGTCGGCGCGGTGATCGTCTTCCCCTGGGCCTTCACCGGCTGGGTCAGCCTGCATGACTGGCAGGCCACCGGCGCCGGCGGCTTCATCGGCCTCGACAACTACACCAGGCTGTTCGCCGACGCCCGCTTCGGCGACGCCGTGTGGCACACGCTGCTGTACACCGCGCTGTCGGTGCTGCTGCCGCTGGTCCTGGGGCTGGTGGCGGCGCTGGTGTTCAACGAACGCTTCCCGCTGCGCGGCCTGGCGCGGGGCATCGTCATCCTGCCGATGATGGCGACGCCGGTCGCCATCGCCCTGGTCTGGACCATGATGTTCAACCCGCAGCTCGGCGTGCTGAACTACCTGCTCAGCGTCGTCGGGCTGCCGCCCTCGCTCTGGGTCTTCGACCAGGGATCGGTGATCCCGGCGCTGGTCCTAGTCGAGACCTGGCAGTGGACGCCGCTGGTGATGCTGATCGTGCTGGGCGGCCTGTCCGCCCTGCCGACCGAGCCCTATGAGAGCGCCCAGATCGATGGCGCCAGCTGGCTGCAGCAGTTCCGCTACCTGACCCTGCCGATGATCTCGCCCTTCCTGATGGTGGCGGCGATCATCCGCACCATCGATGCGCTGAAAAGCTTCGACATCATCTACGCCATCACCCAGGGCGGGCCGGGCACGGCGTCGGAGACGATCAACATCTACCTCTACACCCAGGCCTTCACCTTCTACGACATCGGTTACGGCTCGGCGATCGCGGTGGTGTTCTTCGTCCTGGTCGTCGCCCTGTCGCTGGCCCTGCTGTGGCTGCGCCAGCGCGCCAAGCTGGCCGCGGCGTGAGGAGACGGACGACCATGCCCCGCCCCCTCGCCAAGCTGCTGCGCCGCGCCGCCCTCTGGTTCGCGGTGCTGGTGATCGCCTCGCCCGCACTGCTGTTCTTCGTCTGGATGCTGTCGCTGTCGCTGAAGCCCGAGATCGACAACATCAGCTATCCCCCGGTGCTGATCCCGACCACCTTCGCCTGGAGCAACTACGTCAAGGTGTTCTCGGAGAACTCCTTCGGCCGTTACTTTCTCAACAGCCTGATCGTCACCGGCAGCGCCACGCTGATCGCGCTCGCGGTCGGCGCGCCGGCCGCCTACGGCATCGCCCGGGCCAAGGCGACAAGGCTGGCCGTGGTGGTGCTGATCGCGCGGATGACGCCGGGCCTGAGCTACCTGATCCCGCTGTTCCTGCTGTTCCGCTGGCTCGGCCTGATGGGCACGCTGTGGCCGCAGATCATCACCCATCTGGTCGTGACCATCCCAATCGTGATCTGGGTGCTGATCAGCTATTTCGAGGCCCTGCCGATCGAGCTGGAGGAGGCCGGGCGGATCGACGGCGCCAATCGCTGGCAGGTGTTCCGCCACGTGGTGCTGCCGCTGACCCGGCCGGGCCTGACCGTGGCGATGCTGCTGGCCTTCATCTTCTCCTGGAACAACTTCGTCTTCGGCATCGTGCTGGCCGGCCGCACCACCCGCACCCTGCCGGTCGCGGTCTACAACTCGCTGACCTTCGAGCAGGTCAGTTGGGGGCCGCTGTCCGCCGCGGCGCTGGTGGTGATCGTGCCGGTGCTGGTGCTGACCATCGTCGCCCAGAAGCAGATCGTCGCCGGCCTGACCTCGGGGGCCGTCAAGGGCGGGTGAGCGGGGCCGCAACCCAAAGCGCTCATGCAACCCAATTGGATCATTGCAAATTGCATAAAATGCCGTAGTTTGTAGGTATATAGTCATCCCTATTGGCACCTGCAGGACCCGAGGTGTGTCATGTCCTTCAACCAATTCATCGACTATCCGGATTTTCCGTCGGCCGCGCCTGAGACCGGAATCCTGACCACCCCGGTCGGGCGCCAGGAAGAGCTGTACTCCCTGCAGCAGGCCGCCTCCGAGATTCTGTTCAAGCTCCGGCAGGTCCGCGAGACCTGGCCCGACACCGACGTGCCGCCAACCCACGAACGCCGGGTGCTGCAGCAGATCCTGGTCTGCCTGATGATCAGCCGCGATCCCTCCGCTGGCGACGAGTTCGACCGGATCGCCGCCGCCGGCCAGCAGCTGTCGCTGCTGATCGACCGGCCGAACGCGACGTTCGAGGCCGATGCGACCGACGATGCCGACTATGATCTGGTCGATTTCGACGCCGATCTCGACGATGCGGAATGGCTGGTGGAGCGGCACGGCCTATAGGCTGGCCGCAGCCTCCGACCGCTCCTTGATGACGCCCAGCACGATGCCGTGGAAGTCGTTGAGGAAGATGTCGCCCCACCAGGCGCAATAGGCGTTGATCGGGGTGGCGATCCAGTAGTCGGTCTGCAGCGTCAGGCGCGTGCGGCCGCCCGGCAGCGGGTCGAGCGTGTAGTGCCCGCCGGTCAGCTTGAGATAGGGGCTGTTGACCCGGATGTGGCCTTCGACCGCGGCCGGGATCGAATCCGGGTCGAAATGGAAGGTCCAGGCCAGCGACCGGTCCAGGTCCCAGGACGTGATCCATTCCTGGAAATGGATGCCGCCGCCCCAGCGCAGCTGGCGCACGGCGCCAACACCCTGCCCCTCCAGCCGGGCATCCTCGGGCCGCGGCACGCCGACGATGGCATGGCTGAAGGTCCAGCCCAGCTCTTCAGGCTTGATATCGGGAATGGCGACAGTGTTGCGCCACACCACCTCGGGCGGCGCCGCGATCTCGATCACCGTCGTCACCGATCCGGTTTGCTCGGGATAGGCCGTCCCGGCCTCCAGCGGCATGCCGAACACCGGGGCCAGCACCAGGACCAGGGCCACGGCCCGCCCGCGGGTCCGGCGCAGCAGCAGCCCGGTGACCAGCGCCCCGACGATCGACGCCAGGTAGAACAGCGGCGCGGCCATGATGACGCAGATGCCGCCCTCCTGCAGCAGCAGCACGGCGGCGAACAGGAAGGCTGACGTGACGTAGAAGCCGATCAGCGCATGGCGGCCGCCGCGCTGCCGGCCCTCGGGATCGGCGATCATCACGGCCACGCTGGCCGCCGCCGCCGGTACGCCGAACAGGAAGGCGATCAGCACCATCACCCGCCCGGTGCCATCGCCGGCGGAGTTCCAGTCGACCAGTTCCGCCAGCAGGT
>NZ_JBYRFX010001168.1:0-1959 GCF_057815775.1 Inquilinus sp. | reverse complement strand
ATGTGCTGTGTACGGAAACGTCGTCATACGTGCATGGCGCCGAGATTCACATCAACGGCGGCCAGCACGTGTGATGCGCGTCGTCTCCGCGTGAGCATTACGGCTTCGCGCGCGCCGTGTCCGACAGGTTGTCGCGCAATTTCACCAGTTCCTCTCGGAGGTGCTGAAAGTCTGCTGCGCCGAGCCCCATCTTTTTGACGAGTTCGTCGCGAAACGCGAACGCACGCTCTCGCACGCTCCGTCCCTGCGGCGTCAGACGCACGCGCACCTGCCGTTCATCCTCCGGGTCGCGGCGGCGGGCCAGCAGGCCCATGCCCTCCAGCCGCTTCAGCAGCGGCGTCAGGGTGCTCGATTCCAGGAACAACGTCTCGCCCAGGCTGCCGACGGTGCGGTCGTCCTGCGCCCACAGCGCGACCAGGACGAGATATTGCGGGTAGGTCAGCCCCAGCGCGGTCAGCAGCGGCTTGTAAACGCGGTTGAACGCATGCCCCGTCGAATAGATCGCGAAGCAGATGAAATCGTCCGGGACCAGGGCTGTGTCGGACACGGGGGGACTCCGGGGTGATCGGGCGGGGCGCGCCCACCTCTTTCTAGATAGATCGTGCGCGACCATATCGCAAGCTATTGACATCGCCGGTCGGTGAGCACATTTATTTATCGAGCGATAATATCGCTCACGATATAAATGTGCGCAAAGGTGCCGCGATGGACCGGCTCGCCGATGGCCGACGGAAATACCCGAGATCGACGCTGCTGCTGTCATCGGCCGGCCGTGGCTGGTCGACGATTTCGGCGGAGCTGCGGGCCCATCCCGCCGGCCGGATCGTCTCGGCCGCCCAGCCGGATGTCGAGATCGTGATCGCCATCCGCGGCAGCGATGACGGCTTCGTCATCCGGGCGAATGGCGGGCGGTGCCAGCGGGCGCGACCGGTCTCGGGCACGATCTGGCTGGCCCCGACCGGCATCGGCGAGGAGGAGATCACGCTGACCGCGCCGATCCCCGAGGCGCTGCATCTGTACCTGCCGGCGCGGCAGTTCGACCTGCTGGCCGACCGCTACAATCTGGCGGGGTCGCCGGTCCACGCCATCCGCTACCAGGGCGGCCTGACCGACGAGCTGATCCGCCAGATCGGGCTGTCGGTGCTGGCGGAGATGCGGCGGGACAGCGCCACCGGCCGGATGTTCGCCGAGGTCTCGTCGCTGATGCTCGCGGCCCGGCTGGCGCATGACTATGCCGGCGCCGCCATGCCCGACCCCGGCCCGGGCCGGCCGCATGGGCTGGACAATGCGCGGCTGCGCCGGGTGCTGGACCATATCGAGCAGCATCTGGAGGATGAGATCGCGGTGGCGGATCTGGCCGCGCTGGCCCATCTCAGCCCGTTCCACTTCACCCGGATGTTCACGGCCGCGGTCGGCCTCCCGCCCTACCGCTATGTCGCCCGCCGGCGGCTGGAAGCGGCGATGGCCATGCTCGCGCTCGGCCGGCTGCCGCTCAGCGAGATCGCCCACCGCTCCGGCTTCGCGTCGCAGGCCAGCTTCAGCCGTGCCTTCCGCCGCGCCACCGGCCTGACCCCGGGCGCGTACCGGCGCCTGGTGCGGTAGCGCATGGTCGCTTCGATGCCGAGCGTCTTACGCGTGGCCTCTCCGCGTGGCGGGACCTTTTCGGATCTCTTCCCTCATTCGTCATTGCGAGGAGGCGAAGCCGACGAAGCAATCCATGGCGCCGCACGAGCGGCCCGATGGATTGCTTCGCTGCGCTCGCAATGACGGGGTTGGGAATTCTGAAAAGACCCCGCCCGCTGGTCCCCATCGCACGCTGCATCAACACCACAGCAGGCGCGGGAAAGACGCGGGCGGGCCGGCCTTCTTAGCCTGGGCCGTTCCCAGCCGCTGTCGTGCCGAAAACCGGGCGGCCGGCCCTCTCCAGGACACCCCCATGACCCGCTTGCCCAAATTCGC
>NZ_JBYRFX010001167.1:0-1636 GCF_057815775.1 Inquilinus sp. | reverse complement strand
CCCGGCTCTTGAGGAAACCGATGAACCAGTCGCGCGCCGAGCGGGCGACCCCGTCATAGAGGGCGCCGATCAACAGCGCGCTCCAGGCCGACTTCCCCGGCTCCGGCACCCGCCAGGCCGCGGGCGGGCGCAGGTCGACAGCGTGGTCCAGCGGCACCAGCACGTCGTCCAGGATCACGTCATGGCTGTTGGTGGCGCGCATGCCGAGCTGGTCCCAGCTCTCGACCACGCGGATCCCCGGCGTGCCGGCCGGAACCAGGATGGTGCCGACCCGCGGTTCGGCCTCGTCGGTCGTGGCCCACACCGCCAGCCAGGACAGGATCGGAATGCCGGTGGAGAAGATCTTGTGGCCGGAGACGCGCCAGCCCTCCGGCGTGCGCCGGGCGATGGTCGCCGGCAGCCCGCCGCGGGCGGGGGAGCCCAACTCCGGCTCGACCCGCAGGGCGTTGATGACGGAGACGCCGGCGGCGGCCTCTCGACCCAGCTTTTCCGCCAGATGCGCCGGCCAGCCGCGCTCCTCGATCGAGGCGTGCTGCAGGTATTGCATCGACAGCACCAGCGCCGTCGACGGTTCGCCCCGGGCAATGCCGCCGACCGCCAGCGCCGCATCCTGCAGCCCGCCGCCCTGGCCGCCATAGCGGCGCGGCGTAATCAGGGCCAGCAGCCCGACCTCGGCCAGCCGGTCGAAATTGGCGAAGGGGAAGGCGCCGCTGCGGTCATGCTCGGCTGCGGTCCCGGCGAACTCCGCCGCCAGGGCCGCGACGGTCTCGGCGAGGCTCGGCAGTGCATCAACGGCGCGCAGCGGCTGGTCGGGTCGGGCCAAGGCCATGGTCTTCAGGCGCCGGCGGGGGACGGGGTGGCGAGGCCATGGGCCGCCGATGCCGGACGTGGCGCGGGACGGGGCGCCGATGCCACCGGCTCACCCTCGAACTCGTCGACGCCAAGATCGGCCAGGAGGCGGCTGCGCAGCCGGATAAAACCGGGGTCGCCGTGCCGGCGCGGCCGGTCCAGCGTGATCGGGATGTCGGTGGCGATGCGGCCATCGGCCAGCACCAGCACGCGGTCGGCCAGCAGCAGCGCCTCGTCGACATCATGCGTGACCAGCAGGATCGCCGGCCGATGCGCCTGCCACAGCGACCCGACGAGACCCTGCATCTTCATCCGGGTCAGCGCGTCCAGCGATGCGAATGGCTCATCCAGCAGCAGCAGCCGCGGCTCGCGCACCAGCGCCCGGGCCAGGGCGGTGCGCTGCGCCTCGCCGCCCGATAGGGTCAGCGGCCAGGCGTCGACGCGGTGGCTGAGGCCGACCTCCTGCAGCGCGGCCTCGGCACGGCCACGCACGTCGGCGCCGCCGAGGCCGAGCGCGACGTTGCGCCAGACGCTCTTCCACGGCAGCAGCCGCGGCTCCTGGAACACCACGGTCCGCTCGGACGGCACGGTGACGGTGCCGGCGGGCGCGGGGTCGAGGCCGGCCAGGGTGCGCAGCAGCGTCGACTTGCCGGAGCCGCTGCGGCCCAGCAGGGCGACGAAGGCGCCATCGGCGATGTCGAGGTCGAGGCCGTCGAGGATGTTCGGCCCGCCGAAGGACCGGGTCAGGCCGCGGATGCGGACGACATCGGGCCGCTGGGTGGGGGCG
>NZ_JBYRFX010001166.1:0-2190 GCF_057815775.1 Inquilinus sp. | reverse complement strand
ATGCCGCGCACCAGCTGGTCGGCGGCGAGGCCGAGCAGGGCATAGACGATCAGGCCGACGAAGATGATGTCGGTGCGCAGGAAGTCGCGGGCGGTCATCACGAGATAGCCGATGCCGCTTGAGGCATTGATCTGCTCGCCGATCACCAGGCTCAGCCAAGCAGAGCCCAGGGAATAGCGCAGGCCGACCAGGGCCGAGGGCAGGGCGCCCGGCAGGATCACCTGGCGGATCAGTTCGGTCTGCGACAGGCCGTACACGCTCGCTGCCTCGACCAGCTTGGCGTCGACACTGCGGATGCCGGCGAACAGGGTCAGGTAGATCGGGAAGGCCGAGCCGAGCGCGACCAGGGCGATCTTCGGCGTCTCGCCGATGCCGAACCACAGGATGAACAGCGGCACCAGCGCCAGGAAGGGCAGGGTGCGCAGCATCTGCATGGTGGCGTCGACCAGATCCTCGCCGCGGCGCGACAGCCCGGCGACCAGCGCCAGGACCGCACCGGTGGTGACGCCGATGATCAGGCCGGCGGTGACGCGGCCGAGTGAGACCAGCAGGTGATGCAGCAGCTCGCCGGAGGCCAGCAGCGTCCAGAAGGTGACGATGATGGTGGCCGGCGAGGCGATCGAGCGAGGCGGGATCAACCCGGCGGAGGATCCGGCCTGCCACAGCAGGATGATCACCAGCGGCGGGATGAAGCGGCGCAGCTTTTCGATCCGGACGGGGAAGGCGCGAGCGGCCCGGGGCAGCGAGAGGGTGGCCAAGGCGGTGTCCTGTTGCCACGAGGCGGAGTGGAACTCCGGCGGCGTGCCGGCATGGACGTAGATAATGTCTCATGGAGATGTGAAGTCAATGTGATTCGAGTTTTAACAACATAAACAATATGTATTTAACTATCGCTTTGATATCGAACGATCTCCCCGCTTGGGGACGCCTCCGATCGGCGGCAATCCGGGGGTGTGCATGGCAGTGATGCCGGCATATTCTACGTGAAAGATTGGTCTTGATGTGGATTTCCCCGTAGGGAGAATGGTCTTACGAACGCGGCGGCGCCCATTGCTGTCGCCCGGATCGACCCATGGAGTCGACATGACCAGTCACAACGGCCGCGTGGCCGAGCACGACATCGATGCCCAGTTCCTCCGGCGCTGGTCGCCGCGGGCCTTCACCCCGGAAGCGATCCCGGAGGCGGAGCTGCTGCGCTTCTTCGAGGCGGCGCGCTGGGCGCCCTCGGCCTTCAACTCGCAGCCCTGGCACTTCGTCTATGCCCGCCGCGACACCGAGCGCTGGCCGGTCTTCCTCGACATCCTGAACGAATGGAACCGCGGCTGGGCTTACCAGGCCGCGGCGCTGATCGTCGTGACCTCGAAGACCAGCTTCGACCAGCCGGGCAAGGGCGAAACCCAGCTGCCGACCCATTCCTTCGACGCCGGCGCGGCCTGGTCCAACTTCGCCCTGCAGGCGCTGCAGGCGGGCTGGCACACCCACGGCATGGCCGGCTTCGACCGCGACAAGGCGCGCACGGTGCTGGGCATCCCGGCGAATTACGCGGTCGATGCGGTGATTGCGATCGGCCGGATCGGCGACAGGTCGTCGCTGCCGGAAGCGCTGCAGGCGCGCGAGACCCCCAGCAGCCGCAACCCCCTGGCCAGCATCGTCTCGGAAGGCACGTTCCAGGGCGGGTGAGGGGGCGTCTTTTCCCTCGACGTCATTGCGAGGAGACGAAGTCGACGAAGCAATCCATGGCGCCGTTATGGGCTGCCGCATGGATTGCTTCGCTACGCTCGCAATGACGTTTTGGGGGAAGGTGCGAGCGTTACGGGCATAAAATGAACATAAAATAATAGCTATTTAATTAGTTTGACACATAGGAATTTGTATATTCACTTGATCCACATCGAACTCCCGATAACGTCCCATCGAAGGATCACCCGTGCCCTTCGTTCCCCTCTCCCCCCTGTCGCGCCGGTCGCTGCTGGCGGGCAGTGCCGGCCTGGTCGCGCTGGCGGCGGCCCCGGGCCTGTCGCGGGCCGCGACAACGGCCGATCTTGCCGGCGTCACCGTGCGGGCGGCCAAGTACAAGGGGCGTGAGGACAACCTGCTGCGCGCCGCCGGGCAGCTCGACACGCCCTATGGCGTGACCTTCGGCGAGTTCCCTTCGGGCAATGTCATCGTCGAGGCGATGAACGCCGGGGC
>NZ_JBYRFX010001165.1:0-3980 GCF_057815775.1 Inquilinus sp. | reverse complement strand
CGACGGCTTCGGTGCGGCTGGTCGCCTGCAGCTTGCGCATCGCCGACGCGACATACTCGTTGACCGTGTGGACCGACAGGGCCAGGCGCAGCGCCACCTGCTTGCTGGAGGCGCCGTGGGCGACACAGGCCAGGCAGTCCCGTTCGCGCGGCGCCAGCAGCGGCGAGGCGTCCTCGGCCTCGCGGGCCGCCACGGCCGACAGGCGCTGCCGGATCTTCAGGGCACGGCCGATATGCGGGCCGATATACTGCAGCAGCCGGACCTCCTCCGCTGACCAGTCGGGCCGCCGCGCCGACCGCCAGACGGACATGTGCGAGGCCAGGCCGTGCCGGTCGACATCGATCCAGTACAGGCCGCTGTGGCCGCCCTGGGGCTTGATGTAGTCGTTGTAGAATTCGGTCCGGATGAAATCCGCCTGCGGCACCAGCATGCGGTCGATGAAGACCGATCCAGGGGCCAGCCGCGGCAGCTTCGGCAGGATCGGCCAGGTCTGGTGATAATAGGCGTTGTACAGCGGGATATAGGCCGGGTCGCAGCCGACCCGGATGGCGGCATCCGACGACAGCGGCGATCCGGTCGGGTGCAGGGCCAGGGCTTCGCCGCCGAGCACGGCCGACACGCGGTCGAGCAGCGACGGCCAATCCTCGTCGCCGAGGCCCGCGGCATAGGTCTGGCCGATCAGGTCGGCGAGGGTGCGTTCATCCGGCATGACGAACCGCGGAAGGGGGATCCGATGGCCGGCTGGGATCGGCCATCGGGCTGAGAGACTATAGCAAGGATTTGTGGATTTGCGATGTCACCCGGCCGGGTGAGCGGCGCTACATCACGAAGTCGGCGGCGACGGGGGTGAGGCGGCCGGCCAGCACGATCTGGAAGTCGGCGGTGCCGTCGCCATTGGTGTCGGCGGTGACCACGGTGTCGGCGCCGCTGGCGGCAAAGCGCAATTCGCCGGCGTGGTGCGTGAAGGCGGCAGCGCCGATGAAGCGGAACGCCTGGTCGCCGGCCACACTGCTGTTCGCATCGATCAGGTGCAGGTCGATGGTATCGCCCTGGCCGTGGTTGAAGTCGGTGATGCGGTCGGCATTGGCGTTGGCCGGGCTGTCCCCGACATTGTCGTAGACGAAGCGGTCGGCACCGCCGCCGCCCGAGAGGATGTCGTGGCCGCCATCGCCGCGAAGCACGTCGTTGCCGTAGTTGCCGGACAGGGTGTCGGCCCGGCTGCTGCCGATGAGCAGGTCGTTGCCGGTACCGCCGACGACGCCTTCGATGTTGGTCAGCACGTCGCCCTGGGCGGTGCCGCCCGTGCCGGTGCCCGTGGTCAGGCTGACGGTGACGCCGGCGGTGCTTTCGGAATAGACGGCGATGTCGAAGCCGGCACCGCCATCGAGATGGTCGGCCCCGCCGGCACCCCGCAGCACGTCGTCGCCATTGCCGCCGATCAGCACGTTGGCGGCCGAACTGCCCAGCAGGGTGTCGTTGCCCTGGCTGCCATAGATGTTCTCGATCCCGACCAGGGTGTCGCCCTCGGCCGCGCCGCCTTTGCCGGTGCCGGCGGCGAGGTCGATGGTCACGCCGGTGCCGCCCTCGGTGTACATCGCCGTGTCGATGCCGGCGCCGCCGTCGAGCCGGTCGGCCCCGGCCCCGCCGCGAAGCACGTCGTTGCCGTTGCCGCCGACCAGCGTGTCGGCACCGTCCAGGCCGGTGAGCGTGTCGGACGCATCCCAACCCTGCAGCACGTTGTCGGCGGAGGAACCGGTCAGCACGTCGGCGGCCACGGTGCCGGACAGGTTCTCGATATCGCCGCTGACATAATCGCCTTCGGCTTCGCCGCCATGGCCGATGCTGCCGATCGTGACCGTCGCGCCGCCATCGCCCCAGAATTCGGCGGTGTCGACGCCGGCACCGCCCTGCAGGCGGTCGGCATCGGCCCCCCCGATCAGCGTGTCATTGCCATTGCCGCCGTCGAGCGTGTCGAAGCCCTGGGCCGACCGCAGATAGTCGTTGCCGTCCAGGCCGGTCAGCACGTCGTCGCCGGCCCGGCCCTCCAGCCAATTGTCGGCCCAGTTGCCGACCAGGGTGTCGTTGGTGTCCGAGCCGCCCAGATTCTCGAACGGACCGACGATGACATCGCCCTTGGCGTCGCCGCCGGCGCATTGCCAGGTGGTCAGGCTGACGCTGACCCCCGCCGGGCTGCCGATATAGTCGAGGAAGTCGACGCCATCGCCGCCATCCAGCTGGTCGCGCCCGGCGCCGCCGACGATGTAGTCGTCGCCGGCATCGCCCTGGATCCGGTCATCGCCATAGCCGGCATAGATGTGGTCGTTGCCCTCGCTGCCCCAGAATTTGTCGGGGTCGGCGCTGCCGGTCAGGGTGTCGTCGTAATGCGAGCCGACGATGCCTTCGATGCCCTGGAGATAGTCGCCCTCGGCGTCGCCGCCATGGGCGCTCTGTGCCCCCAGGTCGATCTGCACCCCGGATGCGCTGGCGTAGTAATCGGCGCGGTCATAGCCGTCGCCGCCGATCAGGAAGTCGCCACCGGCCTCGCCGCGCAGGATGTCGTCGCCGGCGCCGCCATCCATCCAGTCACCGCCCTCGCCGCCTTCGAGGTTGTCGTTGCCGTCGCCGCCGATGAGGGTGTCGTTGCCGGCCAGCCCGGACAGGAAGTCGCTCCCGCCATTGCCGACCAGCACGTTGTAGACGCTGGAGCCGACGATGTAGTCGTCGGCATCGGTGGCGTAGACATTCTCGATGTCGGCATAGACGGTGTCGCCATCCGCCTCGCCGCCACGGATGGAACCGCCGATGACCACCTCGACCGCGGCGCCGCTGTAGAAGACCGAATCCTGGCCGTCGCCGCCATGCAGCTGGTCGCCGCCGGTGCCGCCGGTCAGGCTGTCATCGCCGCTGTCACCCCACAGGGCATCGTCGCCGGTGCCGCCGAACAGCGAGTCGTTGCCGGCGATCCCCAGCAGCACATCGCTGCCGCCTTCGCCATACAGTTCGTCACCATCGATGCTGCCCTGGGTGACGTCGTTCGCGTCGCTGCCGTGCCAGACGGTCATGGGGTGCTCCGAAAAAGCAGGCTTCTGGGTCAGGGGATGCCGGCCGGTCAGGCCAGGGGCTTCCAGGTCTCGAACACCTGTTCGCGGGCGATCTTGCCGTCGCGCATGTGGAACACGTGCAGCAGCCGGATCTCGACCCGGTCGCCGATGGCGAAGGACGGGTCGGCGAAGCCGCCGGCCATCAGCCGGCAGCGGACCAGGCAATCGTCGACCACCCGGTCCGCGGTGGCGAAACGGTCCAGCGGCACGATCTCGACATCGGCGATCGACGCGAAGATGCGCTCGTAATTCGCCTGGATCGCGGCCTTGTCGGTCAGCACCGCGCCGGCGGCAAGAACCTCCATCACGATATCGTCGGTGTAGAGGTCCATCACCGACGCCGGGTCCCGGGCTTCGCCGCGGATATGGGCGTCGACGGTGGCGAGGTTGATGGCAATGGCATCGACAGGCATTCGGGTCACTTTCCAATCAGGCGCATGGCGCCGGGCTTCCGCGGTCCGACGGACCGCTGATGGGGAAACCTGCCCTGTTCCATGGCGTTGATCGTGATGCGTCCTGCCGCGAAGACGCCGGCGGCTGTCGGGTTTTCCCGGTGCGTCACGTTGGGCCGCAGTGTCCCGAAATGGCCGGGTCGGCTCAATCCCTGAGGATTAGGGGATGGCGCCAGGACGGGAGGACGGCGGTGATCAGCCTTCGAGCAGGCCGAGCACCAGCGCCATGGCCACCGCCTCGCTGCGGCTGGTCGCCTGCAGCTTACGCATCGCCGCGTCGACATGGTCGTTGACCGCCTGGGCCGGCAGCGCGAGCTGGCGGGCGATGTCGCTGCTGGAGGCACCGCGGGCGATCAGGGCCAGGCAGTCGCGCTCGCGCCAGGTCAGGTCGGTCTTGGTCTGCAGCAGGCCGATGGCCGTGCGCCGC
>NZ_JBYRFX010001164.1:0-3266 GCF_057815775.1 Inquilinus sp. | reverse complement strand
TGCTGGTGCGGTGCGTGAGCTATCCCGATCAACCTCTCTACATGGGTCAATGGTGGGCGCTGCTGACCGGTCCGCTCGACGAGACCGCATTTTGCGAGTCCTGGGCGGCCGTCGTGACACGCCACGCCGCGCTGCGTTCCGGCTTTCATTGGGAGCTCAAGGGCGCGCCGACCCAGATGGTGCTCGCGGCCCCCGCCTTCGAGGTTAATTGCATCGACTGGACCCGGCAGGACAACTGGCGCTCCGCCCTTGATGCCCTTCTGCAGGATGATCGCGCCGACCCGTTCGATGTGCGGCGACCGCCGCTGATGCGGGTTCGCCTGCTGGCCCTCGCACCCGAGCGCCATCTGCTGGTTTGGACGCGACATCACCTCACGGTCGACGGCTGGTCGCTGGGCGAAATCCTCGAGGAGGTGCTGACCCTTTACCGGGGCGGATCAATTCCGCCCGCGCTCCCCTTCCGCCGCTACGTGGAATGGATGCAGGGCCGCGATGTCGCCGCCGCGTACCGGCATTGGAGCGCCGTGCTGGCCGACTATGCGCCGGACGCCGTGATCCGTAGTTCTACCGCATCGGCACCACGCATCGGCGAGGTGGCGACCTTTGTTCCCGCCGGAGTCGCCGAACACCTTAACCAGGTCTCGCGAACCGAGCGTCTTACCTTGAGCACGATCGTGGAAGGCGCGTGGGCACTCGTGCTGGCGCGAACCGGCGGCGCCGACGATCTGGTCTGCGGATGCGTGGAGACGGTGCGTCCGGCCGAGCTTCTGGGCGACCGCTCTATCCATATGGTGGGACCGCAGATCGGCGTGCTGCCGAGTCGCGTTCGCCGCGACAACACACCACTGCGCCAATGGCTGGCCGAACTCCAGGCCACGCGGGCAGCGGGCCGCGAGGCGGGGCCGCCGGGGCTCGACACCATGCGCGACCTGCTGGGCCTGCCAAGTGACGCGCTGCCGTTACGCAGCCTGATTGCTGTCCAGACCTATCCTCTGGCGCTCGCCACGGCGTTTCGAACGGCCGGCATCGAGATCGCCGCCAGCGGCGACGTCACCCTGCCGGACATGCCGCTCAATCTGATGGTGGAGATCGGCGAGACCCTCCAGCTCCGTCTGATGTTCGACCATCAGCATGTGTCGGCGCAGGAGGCCCGCCAGCTTCTCGACATGCTCGGCACTGCCCTGCTTCTGCTGCCGGCGCAGCTCGACGCACCGGCAAACGCGCTTGATGTGATGCCGGAGCCGCTGCTGAAACAAGTCGAGGCCGCGCTGCAGGGACCGCCCTTGCCCGCGCCGGCAGGCACGGTGCTCGACCTCATCCTTGCACATATGCGCACGCAGCCGGACGCGCCCGCCATCATCGCGAACGGCCGTGTCTGGTGCTATGGCGACCTTGGCGCGCGCGCAGCCGCGGTTGCGGCGCGGCTTGCAGCTATCGGGGTGCAGCCCGGCTCCCGCGTCGCTTTGATGCTCGATCATGGCCCGGAGGCGGTGGCCACCATCCTCGGCATTCTCTGCGCCGGTGCCGCCTATGTACCGCTCGATCCCGATACGCCGGCCGAGCGGCGCTCCATGATACTCGACAGCGCTGATATCGCGGCGGTCGTGACCCGCCGGGCGTCAGCCGGAACATTTTCGGACGTCACCACGCTCGCGATGGAGGACATTGAGCCGGGGGCGTCCCGTCTGGACGCAGTAAAAGGACCGGTGGCCTCGGATGAGGCCTATGTCATCTTCACCTCCGGCTCCACCGGACGGCCGAAGGGCGTCAGCGTCGGCCATGACAATTTGCGCTACCATGTAGCTGCCAGCGCGGCGGAGAATGCGGATCTTCCGATCGATCGCTTTCTGCTGACATTCCCCTTGTTCTTCGACGGCTCCGTGACCGGACTGTTCTGCACCCTCTGCGACGGCGGCACGCTGTTGATGCCGGATGCCGCGGAGTCGGGCGACGTCGATGGATTGGTCGCGCTGATCCGCGGCGCGGACGCCACGCATGTGTGCATGACGCCGTCGCTCTGGGCGATGCTGCTCGATGCCGCCGGCCCGCAGGGCCTTGCTGGCGTGCGCATGGCCAAGGTGGCTGCCGAGCCTTGCCCGCCGGCCCTCGTCGCCGCCCATGCTGCCCGTGCACCTCAAGCTGTACTATGCAACGAATACGGCCCCACCGAAGCAACCGTCTGGGTCTGCGTCGAGCGCTGTCAGCCGGAGACGACCGGCGCCAGCGTCGCCATCGGCCATCCCATCCGCGGCACGCGCCTGCAAGTGGTGGATTCCGAGGGCCGGCCCTGCCCGTTCGCAACGATCGGCGAACTGATTGTTTCCGGGCCGGCGGTGGCACGGGCCTATGTCGGCGCACCGCCCGATATCGTTTTGCGTAGCCGTCTTCCCGGGATGGATGCGGCTTCTGAAACGCCGGCCTACCGCACCGGCGACAGGGTTTCGCTTGGCTTCGATGGACGCCTGTTCTTCCATGGACGTCGGGACCGGCAGGTGAAAATGGCCGGCTACCGTGTCGAGCCTGGCGAGATCGAAGCGGCGCTGCAGGCACAGTCCGGTATTCTGGAAGTCGCCGTGGTGGTTGAAGAGACCGAGGGACGGCCGGCGCGCCTTGTGGCGCATCTTGGAGCCGGACCCGGCCTGCCCGACGATGCGGAGCTGCGCGGGCAGCTCGCCACCCGGCTTCCCGCTCACATGATCCCGCAGGCCTTCGTGCGGCATCAGCGCCTGCCCCGCATCGCCAGCGGCAAAGTGGACACGACGGCTCTGCCCCGTGCCATCATATCCGCTGCCAAAGAGGCACCGCCGCAGGGTCCGCTCGAGACGTCGCTGGCCGCCCTATGGAGTGAACTGCTGGGGGGCGCCAAAGTGGGGCGCCACGACCATTTTTTTGCCCTCGGCGGCAGCTCCCTCCTCGCCATGCGGATGATCGCCCGGGTGCGCCGGGATCTGGCACTTCCGGCGACCCTGGCGGACCTGTTCGAGGCCCCGCAACTGTCCGACCTGGCGGAACGGCTCGCCACCTCGGACAAGGCGGAGCCCGGTCCCGCCCTTGCCGTGCGCCGACGCACCCGGGTGGAGTTGCCCTCGTGACCATCCCGCACCCGAAGGGATGCCACTGATGGCGAGCGGCTACATCGCGAGGCTCTCGTTCGGCCAACGCCAGATCCGGATGGCGGAGTTGCTGCGGCCGGGGCGCACGCTGTTCGCGATGCCCCTGCTCGCGCGCATCTCGGGGCGGGTCGATGTGGACGCCCTGCGCGCCGC
>NZ_JBYRFX010001163.1:0-9172 GCF_057815775.1 Inquilinus sp. | reverse complement strand
CCCTTGCGGATCTGTTCGGCCAGCGAAGTCTTTGCCGATCGGTCGAGCGTTAGGGAGAGTCGTTCGGTCATAGCACCGTGGTACACAAATTTTGTCGAATCCTGGTGCTTTTCATGACCCTACGGGAGGCAGATCTTGGCGGAGGACAAGGAGCACACCCACCATGACTCTCAAATCTCTCATCGTTGCGGCTGGCCTCGCCATCGCGATGCCGGCAGTGGCCGGCGGCTCGGGCGAAACAATCACACCGAACTTCAATCAGGCCGTCCCCAACATCCCTGGCAAGTCATTGATCGCTGTCGTCATTGATTATGCTCCGGGCGGAGCATTGCCATCGTACAAGCACGCAAAATCTGCCTTCATATATGCCTATGTCGTATCAGGGGCCATAGAGTCACAAGTGGATGACGGGCCGAAGCGGATCTATCACTCTGGCGAGAGCTTTGTCGAAGAGCCTGGTTCGATTCATCGTGTTAGTCGCAACGCCAGTGAGAACGAGCCAGCCAAGCTGCTTGCGGTAATCGTGGTGGATAGCGATGATCAACCACTGACGACCGAAATTAAATGATCTAGTCTGCAAGGATACGAGCGGCGAGCAGGGGTCTTGGGGCCTGCTGCGGATGATGGTCGTGCCGTTCTCCTGTCTCTTGTGGTTTCTTGGGGATGTTTTCTTCCTGTTCTAAGCACAGCGGAAGGCGCCACTTCCGTGTTGAGGCCAATGACGGAAAGTCGCTGGACTTCGCGGTCAACGTGATCTCGGACGATATCCTGGCGGCGGCGGACTGCCGGCGAGGCGACGAGAACCGCTTGCGACGCCGGCACCACGAGCACGGCCACCATGTCCTTGGCGAGGCAGTTGCCGTAGCGTAGTCCGGCATCGTTGCCTTGCTTGACGATGTCGATCAGACTCGCTTCGACCGCGATCTCCAACCCCACGTCCGGGTAGTTGTTCTGCAACGCCACCAAAGCCGGAGCGAGGAGCAGGTCGAAGGGCGCGAGTGGTGTGGTGAGGTGCAGCGGTCCGGCGACACGTCCGCCGCGTTCCGCCGCTTCGTCGGCGGCGCGCCTCAACTGAGACGGAGCAGGAGCCGCCATGAGCAGATAGTCGCTGCCAAACGTCCGTCAGGCTCAAGCTCCTGGTAGATCGATGGAACGACGCTGCCCCGAGCCGCTCCTCAAGCCCGCGGATCGCTTGGCTGATCGCCGAAGGCGATATGCCGAGGCGCCTGCCGGTTTCAGAAAAGCTACCCGCTTCCGCGTTGGCGACGAACACAGGCACGCCTTAGATAACGTCCTGCTTGCGCATGGACTACCTTGAAGTTTTGCTTCGCCGTTCCATCCTTCTCGGGATTGGCGCGGTCGCCGCCTTGCCGAGCATCGCATGGGGAACAGGCTTGCCTGCACCAGTCTCGCGTACGTTCAACACGCCTCGCCATACGACGCACTATCTCGAGAGCGGACCGGCCGACGGGCCGCTGTTGATGCTGCTTCACGGCTGGCCGGAACTCAGTCTGATCTGGCGCGCGCAGATGACCGCGTTCGCCGCCGAGGGTTGGCGCTGCATCGCTCCCGACATGCGCGGCTATGGAGGGTCCTCCGCCCCGGCGGCCACCGAGGCCTACAGCAACCGGGAGGTCGTGGCGGATATGGCTGCGCTCCATGACCATCTTGGTGGCAAGCCCGCGATCTGGGTCGGCCATGATTGGGGAAGCGTTATCGTCGGCTCGTTGGTCGCGCATGAACCCCGGCGAAGCCGGGGCGCCGCGCTGGTGTCGGTTCCGTACTTCGCCGACGCGAACGCCTTGCCGACGCTCGTTCCGCTGGTCGACCGGCGCATCTACCCAGCCGACCAGTATCCGGACGGCCAGTGGGATTACTACCGCTACTACACCACGCATTTCGCGTCGGCGATCGCTGACCTGAATGCGGACAAGGCGTCCTCCCTGGCCTCGATATTCCGTCCGGGTGATCCTGCGAGTATCGGCAAGCCTGCGGCCAATGCCAGCGTCACGCGCAAGGGGGGACGCTTCGGCGCCGCGCATCGCGCACCTCCAACCTCGACCGATCCGGCTCTCTGGCCCACGGCGGACTTCGAAACGCTCGTGCGGGTGTTCGACGCCCACGGATTTCGCCCGCCCTGCTCGTGGTATCTCAACGATGAGGCCAATATCGCCTACGCCCGCGAGGCGCCAGACGGCGGCCGGCTGTCGCAACCGGTGCTGTTCGTCAATGGCACCTACGACCAGATCAACACCATCGACGGCAATCGCTTGGGCGACCCCATGCGTGCGGCGTGCGCGGACCTCACGGTGACGAGCCTGCCCGGAGCCCACTGGCTGCCATTGGAGTGCAAGGCCGAACTCACTGCGGTTATCCGCGACTGGTTGCGGGCCAAGAGCCTTTAGCGGGCACCGCGGATCGCCGAGCGCCCGGCACGATCGGTTACGGGCTCATCATAGTCGGCGTGGCTATCAGTGGCTGTAGAACGGCCTGAATTCCTCGCGTTCAAGGTGGGCGGCGAGGCGTTCCACCCGGTCATGCTGGCGACGCTGCGGTTCGGCATCGCGGCGATCCTGATCCTGCCGCTCGCGGCGTGGCGCTAGCGTCGTCGGCCTGCGTCCTGGCGCGAACTCGGCAGCGTTGCAGTCCTGGGACCGGTCATGCTGATAGGCAGCCGGACGCCGGCGATCTGGGGAAACGCATTTCCTGCCCGCAGGCGTCGCCGAGGTGTTCGGATCGGTGGCGCCCGTCTTCCTCGCGCTGTTCGCATGGGGCTTCCTTCCTGTGTCCGGTTTAGAGGAGCGACGGCGATGTCCGGATATGTTTAGGGCTTCGGATGCCGGCCCTGGCGCGGGAGGTTGAGCCGGGAGCGGGTCCGGCGTCCGAAGGCCTTCAGGGGAGGAAGCCGCGGTCAGCCCGAGGGGTGCCGGCAGGCTGAGGCGAGGCTATGGGGATATCGGTCGGCGCCGGCTCCCGAGCGGTTGGCGTGCGGTCTGCGACGGCGGCCGGCAGAGCCGGTCGGAGATGTCCGGAGCGGTCTCGGCGCGGGCTGAGCCTGAGGCAGAGGCGAGAGAACGAGGGGTTTGGCGGCTGTCGGCGGCGTGAGGCGCAGCCGGACCGGAGCCGCGACCGAAGGATGACGGCGGTTCAGGCTCGGGCGTGTCGGCACGGCGGCGCTCATGAGGTGTCGAACCAGAGTGGGAGGCCGGCGGCGGTGCACGGGGAGCGGCCGGGGCCGAAGCGCTCGATGATGCGCATGCGGCCGCCGCAGCAGGGGCAGGCCGGCAGGGTCGAGGTCTCCGGCTCGGCCTCGGCTGGTTCGCGCTCGTCGTCGGCCGGCGCGACGGGCTCATTGCCGGTCTGGGTGGCGATCAGAGCCCGGAGGCGGTCGAGATCGATCGCGTGGGAGCCCTTGGCCAGCGGCCGTAATGGCGGATGCGGTGGAAGCCTTGGGGCAGGACATGCAGCAGGAAGCGGCGCAGGAACTCGTCGGGGGTGAGGCTCATGGTCTTGAGCTTGACCGCGCCGGTGGCGGGGTCGGTGGTGCGGTAGTCCTTGCAGTGGAAGCGGATGGCGTGATCGTCCATGCTGACGAGGCGGCTGTTGGCGATGGCGGTGCGGTGGGTGTAGCGGGCGAGGTAGGCGAGGACGGCGGCCGGCCCACCGAAGGGTTGCTTGGCGTAGACGACCCATTCGGCGCGGCGCAGTGGGGCCAGGTGGGCGGCGAAGGTGTCGGGCTCGGCCAGAGGGGCAAGGTCGCCGAAGAAGCCGAGCCGGCCGTGGGCGGCGGCGAGCTTCTCCAGGAAGAGCCGGCGGAACAGGCGCGAGAGCACCCGCACCGGCAGGAAGAAGCCGGGCCGGCAAGCGACCCAGCGCTGGCCATCGGGGGCGAGTCCGCCGCCGGGGACGATGCAGTGGACATGGGGATGGTGGGTGAGGGCCGAGCCCCAGCTGTGCAACACGGCGACCAGGCCGATACGGGCGCCGAGATGCCTGGGATCGGCGGCGATGGTCTGGAGCGTCTCGGCCGCCGCCTTGAACAGCAGGTCGTAGAGCACGGCCTTGTCGTGGAAGGCGATGGCGGCGACCGGGGACGGCAGGGTGAAGACGACGTGGAAGTACGGCACCGGCAGGAGATCGGCCTCGCGCTCGGCGAGCCAGGCCCAGGCCGCGGCGCCCTGGCGTTTGGGGCAGTGGCGGTTGCGGCACGAGTTGTAGCTGACCACCAGGTGCCGGCAGTCGTCGCAGCGCGCGACGTGGCCGCCGAGCACGGCGGTGTGGCAGGCCTCGATGGCCGACATGACCTTAAGCTGGCCGAGGCTCAGATGCCCGGCATGGCGGAAGGCCTCGCCATGGGTGCGCAGGATGTCGGCCACCTCCAGGGATGGCCGCGGCATGGGCAGCTCAGGCCGGCGGCGGCCTGAGATGGGCGAGCGGGCTCTTGACCGCGCCGAGGGTCTTCAGCGCCACCCGGGTGTAGAGCGCGGTGGTGTCGAGCTTCTTGTGGCCGAGCAGGACTTGGATGACGCGGATGTCAGTCTTGCGCTCGAGCAGATGGGTGGCGAAGGAGGGGCGCAAGGTGTGCAGCGACACGCGCTTGTCGAGCGCCGCAGTGGCCGCCGCGACATGGCAGGCGCGGTTGAGCTGGCGGGTGGTGATCGGCTGGGCCGGATCGCGGCCGGGGAACAGCCAGCCCCTGGGCTTGGCCTCGCGCCACCAGGCGCGCAGCAGCTTCAGGAGTCGGGCGCGAGCATGACATAGCGGTAGCCAATCGGCGGCCGGGCGCCATTCCAATATCCCTGGCGCGCATTCTCCTTCATTGCCCGCGGGGTGTGCTTCCCATTCTCTTTCGATCGGTACTCGTCGAACAGCGCCATGATCTGCCGGATCATGTTGCTCATCGGATCGTCGCCGAGCTCCTGCGTGATCGAGGCGAGACGGACGTCGTTCTTCGCGAGTTTCCGGACATAGAACTCAAGCTGACGCCATGGTCGACGCCACCATCGTCAAGGTTCACCGTCACGGCCAGGGCGCAAAAGGGGAATTCAAAGCCAGGCCATAGGCAAGTCCAAGGGCGGCTGGACGACGAAGATCCTGGCGCTCACGACGGGCTCGGCAACTTGGTCCGGTTTGTCCTGCTACCGGGCCAGCGCTTCGATACGGTGGGCGTCGCGCCACCGATCGAAAATCTCGCGTTCGAAGGCCTCATCGCCGACGAGGCCTTCGACTCGAATTGGATCGTCGCTGAGCTGAATGAACGCCGCGCCAAGATCGTGATCTCCCAGCGTCCGCACCGCGTGGCACCGCTTCAGATCGACCTGGAGATTTACAAATGGCGTCACCTGATCGAGAACTTCTTCCGCAAACTCAAAGAATTCAAATGCTTCGCCATGCGCAGCGACAAGACCGATCAGAGCTTCGCCGCCATGATCCATCTCGCCGCCGCCGTCATCCATTCGCGGTGATTCTTAACAGGCCCTAGCTCGAAACACGCCCGGATGCCAACTCGTCTAAGCGACTCTGTATCTCACTGCGTCGTCCTGCGGTTTCGGGTAGAGCGGACAGCGCCGCGATAAGCATCTGTCGCTCTTTCTTCTTGTCATTGATTGCGCGGCAACAAGAAATGATGTGCTCAAAGTAAGGAGTCCTGTCCTCCAAGCTCGATACGCTCTGCAGGCTAGCTTCGCAAGCGGCAATGGATTCACGGCAGGCCGCGCGCATTTGTTCTACTCGATCAGAGATTTCGCTTTGCGGTGGCCGTGCATGCGGATACTCGAAGAAATCACAGAGCAAAATGCTCAATCCCGCTCCTGCAAACACCGTATGCCACCAATGAAGCGGTATAAAAATTGCCTCACCAGAGGTAAGTGTCGTCTCGAACACTTCTTCATGCATAGATTCAATTTCGTCTTCTTTGATGACGCGTCGCCCAAAATTCCACAGGGGACTCATAACCGGCCCCGGATCCAACCGGGAAGTTTCTGTTGGCGGAAGCAATATGAAGTGCCGGGTTCCAGCAATTTGGTGAGAAATCGCTTCCAAGTGCGGATGATAGTGGAGCGCTGCCACGGATTTCGAACTCACCATGATGGATAGATTAGAAGGATGACTCTGGCTGTAACGCATCGTGCCGATGTCGGACAATAAATCCGGGAACAATTTCTTAAGTGGCTGCTCCGCCAAGTAGGGATCGCCCCTGGCGGCAGCAGGTAACCGTGCAATATATTCACGCAATGTACTCTCGGCTCTAATATAACTGTGCGCTGGAGGTTTTCGAGGATCGATGCTCCAGAGCTGGACGGCCTGATCTCCACCGCTTCTGGCGAGATACTCGGAAGTCCATTTCGATATGGCAGGCCAATCGGATGCTGCGTCTTTCAAAACAACCGGCCGATTTTGTTCGACGTAATTTGTATAAAACTCTTCTCGAGAGAGTCCGGCAACGCGCGGGATCTGTTGAACGCTCATAGCGGTACCTGCGTTAGCTGCAATTTCCGATTTGAATATCAGGCACAATCCATCTCGGGGGCAAGAACCCGAGCCGAGCGAAAACGAATATTATCGGCCATGGATTGCCGATGCAACCTTGCGTCTAGGGATTACGGTCCAGTGCACTTGAGGATTATGGACTGCGCCCCTGGAGTGAGACAATCGAGTTTAGCCCGGATATCTCAAAGGGGATAGGTGCATCGGGGCTTTGGATCTAGTAATTCGGGGACAGTGCACAAATAGGGTTCGATGGTATTGGCTGAGACGGCCTGCATGGGAGGGGTCACGGCTCGCCTGGCGCGTGCGGTGTTTCCGGGGCTTCCCCACCATGTGACCCAGCGCGGCAACAGGCGGGCGCAGACCCGCCGGGTTGCCAGACGCTTCGCGTGTGGCCCGGCGCGCTTTGACTATAGCAGGGCGCACGGTTTGGCGCAGCAGCACGCCGCAATCCTCGGCCAGCCTTGTCACCGTCGGCTGGCCATCGGATGCGAATCCTCTCCCCCGAGAGCCCCAACTCACATCATGATTCGCACGGATGAAGAAAAGAACCAAATTATTGTAATAACGCTATCCGTCCATTACGCGACAACGACCCTTGCATAGGCTCCAGAGCCCATATAGGCTTCCGACTGTAAGTGAGTTGTAGAGATTTTCGATAAATTTTTAGCTATTGCGTCTTGCCGGTCTGGCCGTATGTCGGCATGGGTGAGAAGTCAGTGTTGCGAGTAGTCGGCGCGAACAATGTCAAGTTCTCGCCGCTACCAATGGCTCCGACGGCCATCGTGGCTAAGAAGCAGGGAGAGAAAGAGGCGCTGCGATATTGGTTCGTGCTGCGCCGACTTCATCCGGTGATTCCAGGAGAGGGTCGCAACGATCTCAGAGGGATCGATGCGACGCTGAGCTGGCGCCGTTCTCGAACGCCACGGTGGTGGCGATCGGAAACGGCGCATCGGGGCTGTTTTGGGTGGGCGCTACAGGGCTGCCACCGCCTTCCCTGCGTCGCCCGGTTTTACTTTTTTGGCATGTTTATCCTCGCCTGTCGCATCGGCCACGCCGCCAGCGTCAAATTTTGAGTCGGGAATCCATTCGCCATGAACGATATGCATCAGACGCATTTTCCGCTGACGACGGCGCAGTCGGAGATCTGGCTGGCGGAGACGCTGACTCCCGGAACGGCGCAGTACAATATCGCCGAGTATCTGGAGATCCACGGACCGGTCGATCCTGTTCTGTTCGAGGTGGCGCTACGGCAGGTGGTGGGCGAGGCCGAAAGCCTGCACCTCCGATTCATCAACGACGACGGTGACGGGCCGCGACAGATCCTGGACAGGACTGCCGACTGGCCATTTCCAGTGATCGATATCAGCGGCGAACCTGATCCTCAGGCGGCGGCCGAGAGCTGGATGCAGGCTGACCTGGCGAAGCCGAGTGACCTGATTGGCGGCCCGCTCTTCGGGTACGCCCTGTTCCGAGCCGGCTCCAACCGGTTCTTTTGGTACCAACGCAATCATCACCTGATCATGGACGGTTTCGGCGGTGGGTTGATCGCGCGCCGGCTGGCCGACGTCTACACGGCGACGGTCGAAGGGCGAGAGCCGGGGCCGAGCCCGTTCGGCTCGTTCCAGGACCTGCTCGCGGCGGATGCCGAGTATCGGATTTCAGAGGTCTTCCTCCGGGACCGGCGATACTGGCAGGAGCGCTTTGCCGACCGGCCGGATCCGGTGAGCCTCGCAGGACGCAGAATGCCGGCCAGCGGCATTCTGCGTCGCCAGACTCGTCTGTCGCCGGAGACCAGCACCGCGCTGCGGGTGCTCGCGCGCGATGCCGGCACCACTCTGCCGCAGCTGCTGACCGCCCTGGCCGTGACCTATCTCCACCGAATGACCGGTACGGCTGACCTTGTCGTAGGCTCTCCGGTCACCGCGCGGACAGGCCGCGCGATGCGGATCATCACCGGTACGGTCTCGAACGTGGTGCCGCTGCGCTTGGCAGTGGGGCCCGAGCTGACTTTGAAGGATCTTCTGGGTCAGGTCAGCCGGGAGCTCAGTCGGGCTCTGCGGCATCAGCGCTATCGGTCGGAGGATCTGCGGCGGGACCTCGGGCTGGGAACTGACCGGCAAATGTATGCCACCACGGTCAACATCGAGCCCTTCGATTACGAGCTTCGTTTCGCCGGTCATGAGACGAGCGCGCGCAACCTGGCGAACGGCCCATCCCGCGACCTCGATATCTACGTCTTCGACCGCGGTCCCAGCCATAGTCTCGGGATCGCCGTCAATGCCAATGCAGCGCTCTACGATGCGGCGGAGGTGGCTGCGCATCAGGGACGCCTCATCCGCTTGCTCGATGCCGTCGTCGCCGATCCTGGTCGTCGGATCGGCAGCATCGAGGTGCTGGAGGCGGAGGAGCGGCGGCAGATCCTGGTGGAGTGGACCGACACGGCGCAGCCCGTGCCGACCACAACGCTGCCGGCGCTGTTCGAGGCGCAGGCGGCCCGGACGCCGGACGCCACGGCGCTGGTGTTCGAGGACGAACTCCTCAGCTACGCCGAACTCAACGCTCGAGCGAACCGGTTGTCGCATCGTCTGATCGGGCTGGGGGCAGGGCCTGAGACGCTGGTCGGGCTGTGCCTGGAGCGTTCGGTGGCGATGGTGGTGGGGCTGCTGGCGATCCTGAAGACGGG
>NZ_JBYRFX010001162.1:0-10960 GCF_057815775.1 Inquilinus sp. | reverse complement strand
CGGCGAAGTCGCAGCGCGGGGCGAAGACGCAGCCCGGCGGCAGGGGACCGGGCGAGGGCAGGAAACCAGGGATCGATTCCAACGGCCCGTCGCTCTTGCGCCGTCCAGCGGCCGGCAGGCAGCGCAGCAGCCGGGCGGTGTAGGGGTGTACCGGGTGGCTAAGCACGTCGCGGGTCGCGCCCTCCTCCACCAGCGTGCCGGCGTAGAGCACGCCGACCCGGTCGCACATGCGCGAGACGACAGCGAGGTTGTGGCTGATGAACAAGATCGAAGTGCTCAGCTCCCGCCGCAGCTCCACGATCAGATCCAGCACCTCGGCCTCGACGGTGGCGTCGAGGCCGGTGGTCGGCTCGTCCAGGATCAGCAGCGCCGGGTCGCTGGCCAGCGCCATGGCGATGGCGACGCGCTGCTGCATGCCGCCGGACAGCTGGTGCGGATAGCGCTGCATGACGCGTTCGGGGTCGGAAATTCGCACCCGCGCCAGCATCGCCAGCGCCAGGGCCGTGGCATCGACCGGGCCGCTGGCCGCAAGCTCGAAGATCTCGGTGATCTGCCGGCCGATCCGGATCGACGGATTGAGGGCCTTGCCGGGGTCCTGGTAGACCATCGACACCGTCTTCGCCCGCATGCGGCGCAGCGCTTCGCCGTCCAGCGCCATGACGTCGCCGCCATCGATCGCGATCCGCCCGGCGGTGACGCTGCCGTTGCGGGGCAGGTAGCGCACGGCCGTGAGCGCCACGGTCGACTTGCCGCAGCCGGATTCCCCGACCAGGCCATAGGCCTCGCCGCGGCCGATCTGCAGGCTGACATCGTGCAGCACCGCCAGGTCGCGGCCGCGCGACCGGTAGGCGACCGACAGGCCGGCGAGCTCCAGCGCGGCGGGATTGGGGGCGGCCTCAGGCATCGAGCACTCCCTGGACGCCGTCCGCGATGAGGTTCACCCCGACGACCAGCGACGCGATGGCCGCCGCATCGAACAGCACGGTCCACCAGTAGCCGCCGCCGATCATGCCGTAGTTGCTGGAGATGCTGAGCCCCCAATCCGGCGAGGGCGGCTGGATGCCGAAGCCCATGAAGCTGAGCGTCGCCACCGCGAAGATCGCGTAGCCCAGCCGCACCGTCGATTCCACCAGGATCGGCGGCAGGATGTTGGGCAGGATCTCGACCACCATGATGTGGAAGGCGTTCTCGCGCCGCAGCTTCGCCGTCGCGACATAGTCGAGCCCCCGTTCGGCCAACACCGCCGAGCGAACGGTGCGGGCGATGATCGGCGAGAAGCTGAGGCCGATGACGAAGATCACCGTCGCCTTGGAGGTGCCGAGCGCGACGATGGCGAGCAGCGCCACGATGACGACCGGCACCGCCATGAAGGCTTCGAGGATGCGGCTGACGATGTCATCGACGATGCCGCGGAAATAGCCGGTCATAAGCCCGAGCGCGGTGCCGGCCAGGGTCGCGAGCAGGGTGGCCAGGGGCGCCACGGTCAGGATGTCGCGCGAACCGACGACGACCCGCGAGAACACGTCGCGCCCGAGCTGGTCGGTGCCGAACCAGTGATCGCCCGAGGGCGGCAGCAGCGAATTCAGGACGTCGTCGGCCAGCGGATCATAGGGCACAACATGGCTGCCGAAGAGGGCGCAGACGATCCAGAAGACGATGATCGCCAGCCCGGCCAGGAACGAGCCGGAGCGGCAGAGCCCGAAGACCACGTCGCGGACCGGGCTGTGGGCGCCGGATTCGTCGGGGGCCAGGCTGGGTTCGATCTCTGTCGTGCTCATCACTCGGCCCCCAGCCTGATGCGCGGGTTGAACACGGAATAGAGGAGGTCGGCGATGATGGTGGCGATGGAATAGACGATGCCGATGGTCAGGATGCCGGCTTCGAGGATCGGGAAATCCTTGCCGCGCGCGGCGGTGAAGATCAGCGACCCGATGCCCTGATAGCGGAACAGCGTCTCGACCACGACCAGGCCGCCGATGAGATAGCCGACCTGGGTCGCGATCACGGTGATGGTCGGCAGCAGCGCGTTGCGCAGCACATGGCGCCAGATCACCGTCCGCCAGCGCAGCCCCTTGAGCACCGCGGTGCGGGTGTAGTCGGAATCCAGCGCCTCGACCATGCCCGACCGCGTCATCCGGGCGATATAGCCGAACAGCACCAGCACCAGCGGCAGGGCCGGCAGGATCAGGTGATAGAGCTGGGTGAAGAAGCCGGAGCCCGCCGGCCAGGCCGCCGACATCGGCAGCCAGTGCAGCCAGACGCCGAAGATCAGGATGAAGACGATGCCGGTGACGAATTCCGGCAGCACCGTCGCCGAGAGGCCGCCGAGGCTGATGATGCGGTCGAGCGGGCGGTTGACGTTGAGCGCCGCGACCACCCCGCCGAGGATGCCGAGCGGTACGACGATGACGAAGGCGACCAGCGCGAGCTTGACCGAATTGCCCAGCGCGTCGAGCACGAAGGGCGCCACCGGCTTGCGGAAGATATAGGACGTGCCCATGTCCGCCCGCACGAAATGGCTGATCCAGTCCCAGTATTGCGCCAGCAGGGACCGGTCGAGCCCGAGCTGGCGGTTCAGCGTTTCGACCGCGCGCTCGTCGGCGAGCGGCCCGAGGATCGCCCGGCCGACATTGCCCGGCAGCACCTGGCCGCCGAGAAACACCATTACGCTGAGCAGGAACAGCGTGACGACCGAAAGCGAGATGCGCCGGGCGAGGAAGCGGGGGATGGCCAAGCTCCTTCCTGGGCCGGTGCGCCGTCGCGGCGCAACCGGCCGTTACAGGGTCCGCACGTTCCTTCCGGTCAGGCCTTCGATGCGCGGTCGAGATAAAGCTGCGACATGGCGGTCGGCTGCACCCCGGTCACGCCCTTCACGGTCGCGGTCAGGAAGTCGTAGAAATAGCCGAAGACGACAGGCGTCTCATCCAGCAGCAGCCGCTGGATCTTGCCGGCGGACTGCTTCTGGCTTTCGAGGTCGAGATCCGCGATGTAGCTGTCCACCAGCGTGTCGTATTGGGTGTTCTTGAAATGCGCCGCGTTCCAGGCCCCGCCGCTCTTGAGCGGTGCCGAGAGGAAGACGTTCGGCACGCCGCGATGGCCGTAATCGGTGATGCCGATCGCCGAATCCAGCCAGTTCGACTTGCCGAAGACGCCGTCGCCGTAATAGCCGTTCTGGTCGAGGATGTTGTGGTCGAGATCGATGCCGATCTGCTTGACCGCGTTCTGGACCAGGACCGCGTATTCCGGGATCTCGACGAAACGCTCGGTCGTCAGCGTGACCTTGAAGCCCTGGGCGACGCCCGCTGCCTCCATCAGTTGCTTGGCCTCGGCGAGGTTCTGCTCGCGCTGCGGCACGGTCGGGTCGCTCGACGGATAGATCGCCGCGAACGGGCTGTCGTTGCCGGCCACGGCGCGGCCCTTCATCAGGCCCTGGACGATGCGGCTGCGGTCGATGCTGAGCGCCACGGCCCGGCGCACGCGCGGATCCCGGAACGGGTCGATGTCGTTGCGCATGTGCATCTGGTGATGCGTCACGGCCTTGAGACTGATGATCTCGACGTTCGGGTCGTTCAGCAGGCCGACGCCGGCCAAAACCGGCATCTGGTTGATGATGTCGACCTGCCCGCCCTGCAGCGCCAGGATCTGTGGCTGCACATCGGCGAAGAAGGAGAATTCGGTGCGGTCGGGCAGCGCCTTCTCACCCCAGTAATCCGGGTTGCGCACGAAGGACGCGCCGACCTTAGGCGTGTAGCTGTCGAGCTTGAATGGCCCGGTGGCGATGAAGTTCTTCTCGAAATCGCCGGCATAGTTGGCCGGGATGATGACGGCGTTGTAGTTGTCGGACGACACCAGATACGGGAAGTTGCCGTTGGCGGCGTCGAGGTGGAATTCAACCGTGTAGTCGTCGACCTTCCGGGTCCCGCCCTTCTGCAGGATGCCGTTGAACACCGACAGTGCGTTCGAGGAATTCGCCGGATCCGCAAGCCGGTCGATGCTGGCCACCACGTCGTCGGCCTTCATCTCCGCACCATTGTGGAACTTCACGCCCTTGCGCAGGGCGAAGGTCCAGACCGTGCCCTTGTCGTTCGGCTTCCAGCTTTCCGCCAGCATCGGGCGCAGCACCAGATCCGGGCCGTCCAGGCAGAGGAATTCGCCGACCTGCTGCAGGATCAGCAGTCCGCCGGAATCGGCGACGGTCACCGGATCGATGGTCGCGGCCGGCAGGACGCTGGCCACCCGGATGGTGGCGCCGGCGACGCCTTGCGCACGGGCGAGGCTCGGCATCATGCCGAAGCCGGCGGCCGCGCCGATCCGCCCGAGAAGCGGCAGCGACAGGCCGATCAGGCTGCCGTGGCGGATGAAGTCGCGGCGGCCGACCCTGCCGTCGACCACCCCGTCGATCAGGTGGTTTTCGATGTCTGTCCGGTTGCGCCGGAGGAGATCGAGAATTCGGTAATCCGTGCCCATGTGACTGTGCCTTTTCCCTGTTTCCCGGATGGTGTGTTGCGGATTTTCCCGCGTTATTTGTCGCCGGGGCCTGTATCGACGATGACGGCGACCCCTGTCGTTTCCATCCCCCTTCGCACCTGCCGCATCCGACCGGAGTCGGCCGGCACGATCTCGGTCTTGTCCCCTCGTGCTGTCTTGCCCTAGCGCAACGGGAGGCGGCGATAAGTCCCCGGCCGCGCGGGGTCATGGTATTTGTTCTTGGGGCCATTCTCCACATAGTCGCGATGGCAGGCGGCAAGTTTTGCACGTGACAGGGTCACCCCGAGGCCCGGCTCCTCCGGCACGCGGACGACATTGTTGCGGGGCGAGAACGGTCCTTCCTCGGTGACATCCAGCCCCTGCATGCGGAACAGCGACTGGTTCGGCTCCCGGAGCCAGCCGATGGCGGCGCACAGATGCAGATAGGCAGCGCTGCCGATGCCGGAATCACCGCTGTAGCACCAGAAATCGATACCCGAATGCTCGCAGGCGCCGATGAACCGCAACAGCCGCCCGATGCCGCCATGGGCCGTCGGGTTGCCGACGATGGCGTCCGGTACCTTCAGGTCGATCGCGCGGGCGATGTCGATGTTGTGGGTCGAGAACGGGATCGAGCAATGGCGGCGCAGCTCGCGCATCTCCTCGGCCGTCGCGACCGGGTCCTCCCAGTTGTGCACGCCCAGCTCCTCGAGCGGCCGCGCCAGCCGCCGGGCCGTCGCCAAGGAATAGGCCTGGTTGGAATCGATGCGCAGCATCATGTCATCGCCGAGTCGCTCGCGGATCAGCGTCACCATCTTCAGCGAGGTCTTCGGATCCTCGGTCGAGAACTTGCCTTCGAAGAAGGTCGTCCCGTAGGTCTCGTGCAGCGCGACGCAATAATCGGCGACTGCCTCCGGCGTCTTCTCGCCGCGCACGTCGGGGCCGTCGCCGCGCAGCGAGAAATAATCGGTGAAGGGAATGTCCTTCCGCACCGCGCCGCCGAGCAACTGATAGAGCGGCTGGCTCCAGGCCTTGCCGCGCAAATCCCACAGCGCCATCTCGATCGCGCCGAACGCCATGATGCGGTTGCGGTCGTTGATGCTCTGGACGCCGGTCCAGAATGGCAGGCAGACATGCTCCGCGCCGGCGATGTCGAACGCGTCGCGGCCGATCAGGCGGGGCGCGAGCAAGTCGTTGATGATTGTGGCGGCCGCAGGCGTCGGTGCCTCGCCGAGGCCGATCAGCCCATCCTCGGTCTCGACCTCGACGATGGTCGGCGAGAAGCCGTCGAGTTCGCCGAACACCCAGACATAGGGCGCCTCCAGCGTCAGGTTGATCGGCGTGGCGGTGATGCGGCGGATCTTCATGTCAGCGGCCGAGTTCGAGGAACGGGGCGCCGAGCAGGTCGGGCCTTACATCGATGCCCAGGCCCGGCCCGGCGGGAATGCCCATGCGGCCGCCGCTGACCGGCGGCGCGTTCGACGCGTTCCGCACCGTCACCCATTCGTGGAAGGCGATCGCGTGCAGCCTGCGCTCCGGCGGCGTCGACAGCGAGAGATGGGCCATGGCTGACGTGTCGACCTCGGCCCCGCCGGTGTCCTCGACCGTGACCATGAAGCCCAGATCGACCGCGAGGTCGCGGATTTGCCGGGTCTTCGACACGCCGCCCAGGCGCGAGATCTTCAGCGTCAGCCCGTCCGCCGCGTCCTTGCGATGGATCTCCAGCATATCGTTGAGCGACGCCACGGATTCATCGAGCACCATCGGCTTGTCCAGGCCGCGGCGGACCGACAGGCACTCGTCGATCGTGGTGCAGGGCTGTTCGAAGACATAGTCGATGCCGCGCGTCGCATCGGCGAATTGCCGGGCCTGGAATGGCGTCCAGCCGGCATTGGCGTCGCAGAAGATCACGGTGCCCTTCGGCACCGATGCGGCGACGGCGGTGACGCGCTCGATGTCGCCGCGGACATCGCCGCCGACCTTGACCTGGAGGCGGGAGAACCCGTCCGCGACGATGCGCGCTGCCAGGGCCGCCATGGCGTCGACCGAGCCATGGGTGACGACCCGGTACAGCTCGGCCGTCTCGCTCTCCTGCCCGCCCAGCAGCGTGACCAGCGGGACATCGGCCGCGCGGGCGGCCAGGTCGCAGCAGGCCATGTCGAGCGCGGATTTGATGTAGGGGTGGCCCTTGAACACGGTGTCCATCAGCCGGCCGATCCGGCTGAGCGCGCGCGGATCGCAGCCGATCAGGTGCGGCGCGATCTCGGCGATGCCGGCGCGGGCCCCGGCGGCGAAGGCCGGCGAGTAGAAGCTGCCGAGCGGCGCCATCTCACCCCAGCCGGTCAGCCCGTCATCGGCGGTGATGGCGACGAGGACGGCATCGAAGGCGTCGGCGGTGCGGCCCTTCGACATGCGATAGGGCCCGTCCACGAAGGGCTGGACCACGCGATAGGCCTGGATGCTCTGGATCTGCACGTCTCTGTTCTTCCCGATGGAGGGATTGGGGGGCGCGGTCGGGGATCAGCCCCCCGCGGGCGGGCCTTGCGCCCTCCCCCCTGGGCTCGCCGACGAGCGCTTCTCCAGGCTGCGCGCATAGGCGAGCAGTTCCTCGAAATCGAGGCCGATATGATCCCGGGCATGACGCTGGGCGGCGCGCATGTCGTCGCCCTTCAGCAGCCGGCAATACTCCTCATGCGCGTCCTCGGCCGGCACGACCTCGTTGCGGGCCTGCTGGTGCAGCGCGAAATAGAGCTGCAGCCGGCTGGCCAGGCGCTGCCAGGTGTCGAGCAGGACGGAATTGTCGGCCCATTCGTGGATCAGGCCATGCAGTTGCAGGGCCGTCTCGATCTGGCGCGTGGTGTCCCGGTCCCGGGTCGCCTGCTTGACGGCCTCGTGCCGGCGATCGAGTTCATCGAAGAAGCGCTGGTCCCGGACCGGCCAGGTCCGTTCGATGGCGAATTCGTCCAGCACCTTGTTGATCGAATAGGCATCCTCGATGTCCTTCGCGGCCACCTCGATCACGAAGGTCCCGGCGTAGGGGATGTTGGTGAGCAGGCCGTCCTGGACGAGTTCGCGCATCGCCTCGCGCAGCGGCGCGCGGCTGACCCGCATCTGCTTGGAGATGCCGACTTCGTTCAGCTTCTGCCCGGGTGCCAGTTGCCCGGTGAGGATCGCGCGCTTCAGCAGCACGGCGATCTCGGCCCGGCGAGTCGTGTCGGCGATCGGGCGGAAGGCGGCTATCCCCATATCGGCGCTCCAATAGGCCCAATTTCAGGATAGTCGGATTGTCGACAATCTAGCAACAGCTCGATTTGAGAATGCGGACACGGCAATGCCCCCCGCTCAACCAGACCGGTCGGAGCAGGCGACAGCAGTTTGACGTCTATGGGCTGTGAGACCGGAAAAAATGCGGCCCATGGGAGCGCGCCGGCATCAACGTCGGCGGACTTCCGACGGCAAGGCGGACCGCGGAGCCCAAGGAACCATCCGGCGAGCGGGGCCCGGCAGGATTCTGCCGAGCCGCGCTCGCCGATGGTATCAGACCTCAGAAGTTCGGGGCGGTTGCCTGCGACTGGCCCGGCCGCAGGACCTGGCCGGCCGGTGCGGAATAGCGATGGCTGATGGCGTTGGGGAATTTCCCGCTCTGCAGCTGGCTCCACGACGTCGGGAAGCTGTTGTGCTCGCCGGGGGTCTCGAACTTGGCCTGCGCGGCCGCCGTCGCACCGAGGGTCAGGATCACGGCAGCGGCGGCAATGCGGCCGGCGGACAGCAGGGATTTGGCAGACATGGATGGCTCCTATTCAATCGGGCGACCGGTCGAACCGCGTCGGCGTTTGCCCGCCGGCCTGTCGATGCGGCCACCCCTCTCGCAGGACGACACGCCCAGCACCCGGCCTCAGCCTTCGGCGCTGCGTCTCGCTGCATTGCGGTATGTCGTTGGCCGACCCGTCGGATTCATCCCCGGCGCGGCGTTAAAAATCGTTCATCCGGACGTAAGAAAGGCGGGGCGAACATAAAGAAGGCCGGCCCGGTTGCGGCACGGGCCGGCCTTGAGTGGAGCAATGGAGTCAGTCCGGCGAAACATTCGCCGGCCACCCCGACCGAAGGCGGGGTGACAAGCAAACCTGTCACGATCCGTTCACCCGCCAATACTCCCATTTGGGAGGGTGCTTGCGGGTTTCAGCGCTGGAAATCGATTACTTCGGTCGCCGCCGCTACACCGGCCCCGAGATCGAGCCGCAACCCCAGCGCGCGCAGGGCGCCGCCGACCGCCGTGACCGCGATCACGGCATGCATCGGATGGGCCGTCGGCCCCATATGGCCGATGCGGATCAGCCTGCCGGCGGTGGCGCCGCGCCCCGCGGACAGCACGACGCCGTAGAGCCGCCGGGCCGCCGCCAGCAGCCGAGCATCGTCGATGCCGTCAGGCAGCCGCAGCGCCGTCGCGGTCGGGGCCGCGATCGCCTCACGCGCCGGCCACAGGTCGAGCCCCATGGCCTGCAGGCCGGCACGGCAGGCCCGTGCCGTCAAGGCATGCCGGGCCCAGACCGCCGCCGGCCCCTCCCCCGCATAAAGATCGAGCGCGGCGTCGAGGCCATTGACCTCGGCGATCGAGGGCGTGAATGGGAACGGCCGGTGCGCGTGATGCGCCTCGCGCCAGTCGAGCAGGCTGAGCACCGAGGCGCGCGGCGCGTCGGGGTTGGCCGCGATCTTGGCCCAGCCGCGGTCGGACATGGCCAGCAGGCTCAAACCCGGCGTGCCGCCCAGGCATTTGCCCGGGCCGGCGATGAAGACATCGGCGCCGATATCGTCGGGGTGGACATCCATGCCGCCGAAGGACGATACGGCGTCGACCATGAAAGCGGCGCCGTGGTCGCGCACGATGCGGCCGATCTCATGCGCCGGGTTGATCGTGCCGGACGGGGTGTCGTGATGGCACAGCACCACCACCGCGATCTCCGGCCGGCGGCGCAGCATATCCGCCACCACCGTGGGATCGATCGCCTCGTTGAACGGCACCTCGATCTCGACCAGTTCGCGGCAATGCCGCCGGGCCCAGGGGCCGAAGCCCTTGCCGTAGACGCCGGAGACGAGGTTCAGCACCACGTCGTCGCGGCCGATCAGCGATGCCGCCGCGGCCTCGATCGCCAGGATCGGCTCGCCCTGCAGGATCAGGGCCGGACCAGCACAGCGCAGCGCCGCCGTCGCCTTGGCGTTCACGCGTTCGTAGAAATCGAGGAAGTAGGGGTCGTGGTCGTATTCGACCGGCCGCGACAGGGCGCGCAGCACAGCGGGATAGGCCGGCACCGGACCCGTGGTCAGGGTGAACAGCGGCGGCGCGTTGTAACCCTCAGTCATGATCCATCCTCATCGGCGCCGCGCCCGCCATTCCACCCGGTCCTGCCGTGTCGCCTCGGCCACTGTCCACGCGGCATCGCGCAGCCAGGCCGGCTTGCGGGTGCCGAGATCGGCGACGATGGCCCGGACCCGTGACCGGCGGGCGGAGTGCAGATTGGCCAGTTCCACGCCCATCGCGGTCAAGAGCCGACGCACCAGGCCGAGATCAGTCAGGGCCGGGAAATCCAGCTTGCGGCTGTTCGGCGCCAGCCGGCGGACGACGATGCCCTTCCGGACCTTGAGCCAGGGGTCGGCGACCCGGAACTTGCTGAAGGCGATCTCGGCGAAGCGCAGCTTGCGGTCGCCGCCGGAGATCAGCGACCAGGCCGAGGGCAGCAGTGCCTTGGCCTCGCGCGCCGCCGGCCCGCCGCGCCAATCGGCGACGGCCACCCAGCGCGGCCGGCCCAGGCTGCCGATCCCGGCGCTGCGCCGGGCCATGGCCAAGGCGAGATCCGGCTCGGGCATCGCCGCGGCCAGCGCATCACGATAGCCGCGCGGCGGCGCCCCACGCGGCAGCTGCTCCAGCGTCGACCAGAACTGCTCGCGCCGCTCGTCGCTGGCCACCACGAGATCGCGCAGCCACAGATGCTGCCGTTCCAGCACGAAGGCAACGGGCGTGCGCAGGCCTTCGACATAGCCGCCGAGTACCGCGGCGCAGATCTCGTCGGCCGACACCGACCGGTCGCGACCGCGCGACAGCAGGGCGCTGGCGGCGAGACGGACGAGGTCGAAGGCATAGGGCGTCTCCGCCGCCTCGTCGAAATCGTTCACGCCCCAGACCAGGCGGCCCTCGGCGTCGCGCCACAGCCCGAAATTGCCGATATGGGCGTCGCCAACCGCGTCCACGCGCGGGGCGTCCAGCAGGGCGGGGCACAACTCGTGCACGGTCTCGGTCCAGCGGAAGCAGGTGGCGCGCAGGAAGAGGAAATCGCTCTCCTCCATCCGGCGGTGCTTGCGGTCGATGTCGGCCTGCACCAGCTGCCGGCCCAGCTGCTCGCCGAGCCAGACCTCGTAGCGTTTGACCGACGCGGTGATGGACCCCATGCAGACCCCGGCGCTGCCCCCGCGGCCATCATAGTCAGGCGCGGCCCAGCGT
>NZ_JBYRFX010001161.1:0-8222 GCF_057815775.1 Inquilinus sp. | reverse complement strand
GCTGATGGACGCCACCGTCCGCCATCGCCTTGAGGCGCGCGAGGCCACCGCGGTGGGGCTGGAGGCGGTGATCGAGGATGTCCGGCAGCGCCTGGATTCGGCCGATGCCGACCGGCTGGCGGTCACGGTGAGCCCTGATGCGGCCGATGCCGCCGTCAATGGCGACCGGGTGGCGCTGCGCGAAATGGTGTGGAACCTGATCGACAACGCCCTGACCCATGCGCCGGACGGGACCGTCGAGGTCGCGGCGGCGCTGGAGGCCGGGCGGGCCGTCATCCTGGTCTCCGACCGCGGCCCCGGCATCCCGGACCAGGAGAAGGAGCTGGTGCTGGAGCGCTTCATCCGCGGCCAGGCCGGGCAAGCGCAGGCCGGATCCGGGCTGGGCCTGTCGATCGTGCGCACGGTGGTGGCGGCGCATGGCGGAAGGCTGGCGCTGCTGGACCGGCCGGGCGGCGGGCTGCAGGTGCGGGTGGAACTGCCGGTGGCGGCCGACCGTGTGCGGCGCCGGCTCCGCGGCCTGGGCACGTTGGCGGCGATCGGCATCGTCGCCCTGGCGGCCCTGACCGATCCGGGCCTTGCCGCGCCGGGCACCACGACCTGGCCGGCCCCGGCCGGCGGCAGCCGCACCCTGACCATCCTCGGCGCCACCGACACGCCGCTGTTTGCCCGCTTCATCACCGATTTCCAGCAGCTGCGGCCCGAGATCCGGGTGGTCTATGAGGAGACCGACACGCTGCCGATGTATGAGGCGGCGTCGGGCGGCCGCCTGTCCCCTGCCCCCGATCTGATGATCAGCTCCGCCGCCGACCTGCAGGTGAAGCTGGCCAATGACGGCTATGCCCAGCCCTATGCCTCGCCCTGGCTGGACCGGCTGCCGCACTGGGCGCAGTGGCGCGCCGAGGCGATCGGCTTCACCTTCGAGCCGGCGGTGATCGTCTACGACCCCGACCAGTTGCCGGAGGCGGAGGTGCCGCGGTCGCATCTGCAGCTGACCGAGCTCTTGGAGGCGCAGCCGGACCGGTTCCGCCATCGGGTCGCGACCTACGACATCGCCCGCAGCGGCATCGGCCATCTGCTGGCGACGCAGGATGCGCTGATCTCGTCCAACTTCTGGCGGCTGGCCACCGCCTTCGGCGCGGTCGAGGCCCGGCTGAGCGGCAGCAGCCCGGAGATGCTGGACCGGGTCGAGAGCGGCGAGCTGATCCTGGGCTACAACGTCCTGGGGTCCTACGCCTTCGCCCGGCAGGCGGCGGGGCAGCGCATCGGCGTGGTGGTGCCGGAGGACTACGCGCTGATCATGACCCGGGTCGCCCTGATCCCGCGCGAGGCGCCGGATGCCGATTTGGCCCGCGCCTTCGTCGACTACCTGTTGTCGCCGCGCGGCCAGGCCCTGGCGGCGGGGGTTACCGGCCTGGGGGCGATCATGCCGGACACCGACGGCCGCTGGACCGCCGGCTCGATCGCCGGCCGGGCCGAGGGCGCGCTGCAGCCGATCCCGCTGGGGCCGTCGCTGCTGGTGGCGCTGGACGACCGGCGGCGCGAACGCTTCCTGCAGACCTGGCGGCGCCTCGTCGCCGGCGCCATGACAGGACGCTGACAGGTTGCGTCCCTAGACTGGTCCCGAACCGGGCCCGTCAGGGATGCCCGGGCCAAGCAACGGGCCAGGGAGGCGCCGCGACACGCGGCAATTGAGTCGAATTCAGCACATCACCGGCCGGCGACGGCCCGACCTGCGCCTCGGGCGCGGGACCGTTCGCGTTCGGCCGAAAAACAAACCCATAAGGGAGGATTATCGATGAAGAGACTGGCGATCGCCACCGTGGCCGCGCTGCTGGCGCTGCCCCTGTCGGCCCAGGCGAACGACTACAGCATCATGGCGCCGGCCGGCCCCGGCGGCGGCTGGGACCAGACGGCGCGCTCGATGCAGGCGGCGCTGCAGGCCGAGGGCATCTCGCGCAGCGTCCAGGTCGTCAACGTGCCCGGCGCCGCCGGCACGATCGGCCTGGCCCAGTTCGCCAGCCAGTCCAAGGGCGACCCGAAGGCCCTGATCGTCGGCGGCTACGTCATGGTCGGCGGCATCATCACCAACAAATCGCAGATCACCCTGGCCGACGTCACCCCGATCGCCCGCCTGACCGGCGAATACGAGGCGATCGTCGTGCCGAAGGATTCGGCGGTGAAGACGGTGCAGGATCTGGTGGCGGCGCTGAAGAAGGATCCGGGCGGCGTGACCTGGGCCGGCGGTTCGGCCGGCGGCACCGACCACATCGCGGTCGGGCTGATCGCCAAGGCGGCCGGGGTGGACCCGACCGAGATCAACTACATCGCCTATTCCGGCGGCGGCGAGGCCCTGGCGGCGGTGCTGAGCGGCCAAGTGACGGCCGGCATCTCGAGCTATGGCGAGTTCGAACCTCAGGTCAAGGCGGGGACCCTGCGCGTCCTGGCCGTGTCCAGCAGCGCGCGTCTGCCCGGCGTCGATGCGCCGACCCTGAAGGAGTCGGGGCTCGACGTCGAGGTGCAGAACTGGCGCATGATCGCGGCAGCCCCGGGGCTGAGCCCTGAGCAGAAGGCGGCCGTCGCCGCCGACATCGAGGCGCTGGCCAAGTCGAAGGCGTGGCAGGAAACGCTGAAGACCAAGGGCTGGATCGACACCTACCTGGCCGGCGATGCGTTCGACAAGCAGCTCGCTGCCGATATCGGCACCACCGGCCAGATCCTCAAAGACATCGGCCTGGCCGAATGAGCATCGCCCCGGAACACACCGTTAAGCGTCGGCCGGACTGGCCGGCCCTGGGGATCGCCGCAGCCCTGGCCATCGTCGCCGCGGTGCTGTTCTGGGACGCCAGCCTGCTGAATGTGAAGGGGTTCGCGGCGCGCTTCGGCCCCGCGATCTTCCCCCGCCTGATCGGCGGCCTGCTGCTGATCCTGGCGGTGTGGGCGGCGATCGGCGCCTGGCGCGGCGACACGCCGCCGCGGGAAAAGGACGACCTGCCGCCGATCGCCTGGATCGTCGGCGGCCTGGCCGCCCAGATGCTGCTGCTGAGCACGGCCGGCTTCTCGATCGCGACCGGCCTGCTGTTCGCCGCGACCGTGAAGGCGTTCGGCCGCGGCCCGCTGTGGCGGACCATCCCGATCGGCATCGTCTTCGCCCTGGTGGTCTGGGTGATCTTCGCCAAGGGGCTGGACCTGACCCTGCCCGCGGGCCCACTGGAAAAGCTGTTTTCGTGAAGGCCTGACGTATGGACACTTTCGGCTTCCTCGCCCAGGGCTTCGCCGTCGCTCTGCAGCCGATCAACCTGCTGTATGCCCTGATCGGCGTCACCCTTGGCACCGCGGTCGGGGTGCTGCCGGGCATCGGCCCGGCCCTGACCGTGGCGCTGCTGCTGCCGGTGACCTATTCGCTCGACCCCGGCGGGTCGCTGATCATGTTCGCCGGCATCTATTACGGCGGCATGTATGGCGGCTCGACCACCTCGATCCTGCTCAACACGCCGGGCGAGAGCGCCTCGATCATCACCGCGCTGGAGGGCAACAAGATGGCCCGCGCCGGCCGCGGCGGCCCCGCCCTGGCCACGGCGGCGATCGGGTCCTTCGTCGCCGGGCTGATCGCGACGGCGGCCCTGGCCTTCATCGCGCCCGAGGTCGCCAAGATCGCCATCTCCTTCGGCGAGCCGGAGAAGTTCGCGCTGATCCTGCTGGCCTTCATCACCGTGTCCGCCGCCTTCGGCGATTCGCCGATGCGCGGGCTGACCTCGCTCGCCATCGGCCTCACCATCGGCCTGATCGGCCTGGACGAGCTGAGCGGCCGGGCCCGGCTGACCTTCGGCAGCCCGGAGCTGCTGGGCGGCATCGGCGTCACCATCCTTGCGGTCGCCCTGTTCGCCATCGGCGAGGCGCTGTCGGTCGCCGGCAGCCAGGGCCGGGTTGCCGAGCACATCGAGGCGATCCGCGGCTCGATCTGGATGAGCAAGTCGGACTGGAAGCGGTCCTGGAAACCCTGGCTGCGCGGCACCCTGTTCGGCTTCCCGATCGGGGTGATGCCCGCCGGCGGCGCCGAGATCCCGACCTTCCTGTCCTACGCCACCGAGAAGAAGCTGTCGAAGCACCCGGAGGAATTCGGCCATGGCGCGATCGAGGGCGTGGCCGGGCCGGAGGCGGCGAACAACGCCTCGGCCGCCGGCACGCTGGTGCCGCTGCTGACGCTCGGCCTGCCGACCTCGGCCACCGCGGCGATCCTGCTGGCCGGGTTCCAGCAATACAACATCCAGCCGGGGCCGCCGCTGTTCCAGACCAACCCCGACCTGGTCTGGGGCCTGATCTCCAGCCTGTTCGTCGCCAACGCCATGCTGCTGGTGCTGAACCTGCCGCTGGTGGGCCTGTGGGTCCGGCTGCTGTCGATCCCGCGCCCCTGGCTGTATGGCGGCATCATGGTGTTCGCCACGCTGGGCACCATCGGATCGAACCCATCATCGTTCCAGCTCGGGCTGCTGCTGGCCTTCGGCCTGCTCGGCTACATGCTGCGGCGCTTCCACTACCCGATCGCGCCGGTCGTGGTCGGCTTCATCCTGGGGCCGATGGCGGAACTGCCGCTGCGCCGGGCGCTGCAGAACAGCCGCGGCGACCCGATGATCCTGGTGTCCTCGCCGATCTCGATCACCCTGCTGGCCATCACCGTGCTGGTCGTGGTGGTGCCGCTGGTGCTGCGCCAGATGGGTCGCGGCCGCATCCTGGCGCAGCTGGCGACCGAGGAGGATTGAGGGCCTAAACCTGGGCGTCCAGGGCTTCGCCGATCGCGTAGAAATGGCCGCCGGAGACATGGTGCAGGCTGCGCCATTCCGGCCCGGCATCCTCGAAGTGCCAGCGGCCGTCCCTGAAAACGCGGGTGTCGGCCCAGGCGGCGACGACCTCGCCGATGAACAGGTCGTAGGTTTGCTGGATATGCGGTTCGGGAATGACCCGGCAGGCCAGCCAAGCCGAGCAGCCCCGGACCAGAGGCGCCTCGACGCCGGGCATCCGGAACAGATCGACGCCGATGCGCGCCAGCTTGTCGGGCTCGTCGCCCAGGCTGCGGGTGCCCACCGCCCGCGTCAGCTCGAGCTGCGCGACGGTCGGCACCTGGAGGACGAAGCTGCCGCTGGCATCGACCAGCCCGCGCGTTGCGGCGATCTTGTCCAGCACCACGGTCACCTTGGACGGTGAGAAATCGAGCGCGCAGGCCCAGGCCGCCGCCATCACATTGTCGACGCCGCCGGCGCGGGCGGACACCAGCACCGTGGGGCCGTGATTGAGCAGCCGGTACGCCTTGTCGAGGGCGACGGGAGCGACATGTGGGTCCATGTGATCGGGTCCGGTCATGGGGTCATTCCGAGGAAGAGGAAATCGGCGGCGATCACTCGACGCAATCGAGTAGGTCGCCGAGCTGGCCGATGCGGCCCTGGATGGTGGCGGCGCGGCCCGCGACATAGCGTGAGGGCTTGCCGGCGGACCAGCCGCGCGGATTGGGCAGCACCGCGGCCAGCAGCGACGCCTCGCGCGCCGACAGCTGCTTCGCGCTCTTGCCGAAATAGGCCTGCGACGCCGCCTCGACCCCATAGATGCCGGGGCCGAGTTCGACCACGTTGAGATAGACCTCCATGATCCGGCGCTTCGGCCACAGCGCCTCGATCATCACGGTCAGATAGGCCTCGAAGCCCTTGCGCAGCAGGGTGCGGCCATCCCACAGGAAGACGTTCTTCGCCGTCTGGTTCGAGATGGTGCTGCCGCCGCGCAGCCGGCCGACGCCGGAGCGGTAATGGTCCCAGGCCTGGCGCATCGACCCCCAGTCGAAGCCGTCATGCCGGCAGAACAGATTGTCCTCGCCCGCCATCGCCGCCTTGGCCATCGCGGGCGCGATGTCGTCCCACGCCACCCAGTCGCGGTGCCAGCCTTCGCCCTCGAACAGCCGCAGCACCATCAGCGGCGTCGCAGGCACCGGCACCACACGGTAGACGATGGTCAGCGCCAGCGGCGCCAGAACCAGCAGCGCGAACAGCCCCCACAGGATCTTCGACCACCAGCGCCGCCGGCCCCACCAGCGGCCAAGGCCGCCGGGGAGGCGCAGGCTTGGCAGCCGCGGCCGCCAGCGGGACGCGGCGCGGCGGGCCATGTCAGCGAAGCCAGCGCTGCAGCCGGTCGGCCGCCTCCGCCATCTCCTCGGTCGCACCGGCGAAGGAGAAGCGCATGGTCGCATGGCCGCGCACCGGGTCGAAATCGACGCCCGGCGTCGCCGCCACCCCGGTTTCGGCCAGCATGCGCCGGCAGAACTCCAGGCTGTCATTGGTCAGGTGGCCGATCTCGGCATAGAGGTAGAAGGCGCCGTCGGCCGGGGCCAGCCGGTCGAAGCCGGCGCGCGGTAGTGCCTCCAGCAGCAGGCCGCGGTTGCGGCTATAGCGGACAACGTTGCGGTCCAGCTCCTCACCGCAATCGAAGGCCGCCACCGCCGCGTATTGCGACAGGGTCGGCGGCGAGATGGCGAAGTTCTGCGCCAGGCATTCGACCGGCCGCACCAGCTCCTCCGGCAGCACCAGCCAGCCCAGCCGCCAGCCGGTCATCGAATAGTATTTCGAGAAGCTGTTGACGATGATGGCGCTGCGGCCGGTCTCCAGCGCCGTCCGGGTGCCCATGCCGTAGGTGATGCCGTGGTAGATCTCGTCCGACACCAGCCGGATCGACTTGGCTTCGCAATAGGCCGTCAGCTCGGCCAGCGCCTCGGGCGACAGCATGGTGCCGGTCGGGTTGGCCGGGCTGGCGACGATCAGCCCGTCCAGCCTGCCGCCATGGCGCTCCAGCAGCTCCGGCGTCGGCTGGTAGCGCGTCTCCGGCCCGGCCGGGATCTCCACCACCTCGATGCCCAGCGCAGTCAGGATGTTGCGGTAGGCGGGATAGCCCGGCGCCGCCAGCGCCACCCGGTCGCCGACATCGAAGGCGGCGAGGAAGGCCAGCAGGAAGGCGCCGGAGGAACCGGTGGTCACCACCACCTGCTCGGGCGTCACCGCGGTGCCGTAGGCCCGGCCGTAATGGTCGGCGATGGCCTGGCGCAGCGGCGGGATGCCGAGGGCAACGGTGTAGCCGATCCTGTCGTCGCGCAACGCCGCCTGCGCCGCCGCCAGCACGCCGGCCGGCGCCGGGGTGCTGGGCTGGCCGACCTCGAGATGCAGCACGTCGCCATGCGTCTTCTCGCGCGCGGCGGCCGCGCTCATCACATCCATCACGATGAAGGGCGGCACCTGGCCGCGGCGGGAGATCTTCATGACGGTCGGGTCTCTTCGGCGATATGGGTGACAGGCAATGCAACGGCGCCGCCGGCTCGACACATTCGGTTTCTAGCGTGATGATCCAGAGGGGCGGATCGCCGGCACGAACGGAGCGGGGCGTTGGGACGGGTCATTCGAATCTTGGTGCTGGCGGTGGCGGCGGCGATCATGGGACCGCTGACGGCGGCCCAGGCGCAACGCATTCCGGTGATCCGCGACGCCGAGATCGAAACTAGCATCCACCGGATGATGACGCCAATCTTCCGGGCAGCCGGGCTGGACCCGGATGCAGTCAGCATCAACCTGGTCAGCGACGATTCGGTGAACGCCTTCATCGCCGGCGGCCAGAACATCTTCATCAACACCGGGCTGATCGCGGAGACGCGCAGCGCCGACGAGCTGCTGGGCGTGCTGGCGCACGAGACCGGGCACATCGCCGGCGGCCATCTCGTGCGCGGTGCGGAGCAGATGGAGCGCAGCAAACTGATCGCCACCGTCGGCTCGCTGCTGGGCGCCGCCGCCGGCGCCGCGGCCGGGCGCGGCGACGCCGCCATCGCCGGTGCGGTGACCGCCCAGGACATGGTGCGGCAGAACATGGTCAACTTCACCCGCGGGATCGAAAGCTCGGCCGACCAGGCCGGCCTGCGCTTCCTGTCCCAGGCCCACATCCCGGCCCAGGGCATGCTGGACTTCCTCAAGCGCATGCAGGATGCCGAGCTGACCCACCCGGACGGCTCTCCCTACACCCGCACCCACCCGCTGACGTCCGACCGGATCGAGGCGGTGCAGGCCACCATCACCCAGACGCCGCAGCCGACGACCATGCCGGCGGGCGATGACGACCAGTTCGCCCGGATCCGGGCCAAGATCATCGGCTTCATGACGCCGGAGAGCGTCGGCCGGGCCTATCCGGCCAGCGACACCAGCCTG
>NZ_JBYRFX010001160.1:0-3885 GCF_057815775.1 Inquilinus sp. | reverse complement strand
GGCCGAGCCGGCGGCGGGCGGCGATGACAGCTGCCAGTTCGCCAAGGACCATGAGTGCGACGATCCCGATGGCGGCACCGGGCTGTGCGCCCCCGGCACCGACGTGACCGATTGCAGCGCGAGCCCGGGCGCCGCCCCGGCGACACCGGTTCCGCCGGCACCCCCGGCCCCTCCGACTCCCCCGGCCAGCGGCACCAAGACGGGGGCCGGACCGGCCGACAGCTGCGACTTCGCCCATGACGGCGAATGCGACGAACCGGGCAAGGGCACCGGCCTGTGCCAGGCCGGAACCGACACCACCGACTGCGCCGCCGCGGGCGGGGCACCCAGCCACAGCATCGCACCCGCGCCAACCGGCGGGGCCGGAGCGGCGGCGCCGGCGGCCTGCCCCTTCACCAAGGACGGCGATTGCGACGAACCCGGCAAAGGCACCGGCTTGTGTGCCGCCGGCACCGATGTGGACGACTGCCGCGGGAAGTGACCGGCACCTGATGACCGACGGCCAACACGAGTAGCCTCGCCCAGCGGCGCGGGGGAGAGGTTCGGAGCCGTGTGACTTGGGCCGCCCATCCTGTCGGTGCGGGTGCATCGCCCCAACACCGTCATTGCGAGCGCAGCGACGCAATCCAGTCGCGCGGCCAGAGGCGGCGGCAGCTTGGATCGCCCCCGTTAAACTTAAAGGGCCCCTGCGGGCTCGCGATGACGGTGAGGGAAAGCGGCAGCCCTCCGATCAACTGCTATCGTCTGGCACCCCAGACCCGGCCTGCGCCAAGGGGCCCTCGGCTCTATATGTGGGAGGTGGCCGGTCCGGCACAGGCTCGTCGCTGGTATCGGAATCAACGAAGACGCGCCGTGTCTCGGGTCGCGGCTCGGCTGCGCACGGCGGCACCGCCGGCTCGGCCCCGCTCTCCGCCGCCTCATCCGGCCAGTGCTTCGGCCAATGATCCTGGTCCGGCTCGATGCCGAGCAGATGGTGGATCCGGGTCAGCACCTCGCGGGCCGGCATTGTCTCCAACTCGTGCTCGAACTCCCGCTCCGCCAGCCGCTCACGCAGAGCCTCCGTCCTGAATTCGGCACTCTCGGCATCGGCGGCGGCGACGGCCGCGGTGGCGATGCGGGTGACCGCCTCGCGGCGCCGCTGCCGTCCGGCGGCGACTGCCGCCGCATCCCGCGTCGTCGCCCCGACCTTACGGGTGATATGCGCGTCGCGCAGGCGGGCAGCCAGGGCGACCGACAGCCGGATGCCGCGGGCGAGCCGTTCCTGCATCAGCGCGAAATCGGCCTTGGGCGGCCCGGGCTGAAGTGCGGCCACGATCTGCTGCTGCTCGATCCGATGGGCGGTGCGGATGCCGATCTCGACCACCTCCGCCAACTGGCCCAGCACCCACACCATGAACGCCCGGTCGGGATCGAGCGGGGCATCGGGAGAGTTGTCGGGGAGGGTGCTGGCGGGCGAAATATTCATGAACAAAAGAAGAACATGAATCAGCCGGCCTGTCCAGTTTCGCACCGGTATTATCCGGGCGGCCTGCGGTCGGGTATTCTCTTAGAGCCTGTTTGGAAACGCGCCGGCGCGTTTCCAAACAGGCTCTTACAGCAAGAAGTCGGATGCGGTCAGGGCATGGTCTGAAATGACGTTGATGATCGAGTCCGGCACCTTGTCGCCATTGGTGTCGAGATAGACGCCCTGGATGCCGTTGTGGAAGTCGACGATCCTGATCTCTCCGGCATGGCCGGTGAAGCCGCCGGCGCCGAAGCTGAAGGCGGTGTCGCCATTGGCGGCATTGCCGTCGGCATCGATGGTGCTGAGGTCGATCTTGTCGCCGGTGCTGAAGTCGGTGATCACATCCTTGCCGGATGGCGCCACCGTGCTGTCGGCCACGCTGCTGTAGAAGAAGGCATCGCTGCCGGTGCCGCCCTTCAGCACATCGGCCCCGACGCCGCCGCTGATCACATCATTGCCGCCGAGCCCCGACAGGGTGTTGGCCCCGGCATCGCCGACCAGCACGTCATTTTGGTCCGAGCCGTAGACATTCTCGATCCCGGTCAGCGTGTCGCCCTGGGCGTCGCCGCCGATGCCGATGCCGATCGCCAGGCTGACCAGCACCCCCACGGCCGATCCCGCATAGCTCGCGGTGTCGTTGGCGGCGCCGCCGTCCAGGGCATCGGCCCCGGCGCCGCCGATGAGCAGGTCGTTGCCGTCACCGCCGCTGAGTTGGTCGTCGCCTCTGCCGCCGACGAGGGTGTCGTTCCCCGCATCGCCGAAGACCAGATCGTTGCCGTTGCCGGCATCGACGGAATCATTGTCGTTGCCGCCATGGATGGTGTCGACCCCGTCGCCGCCGACCAGCCGGTCCACGCCGTCGCCGCCGTCGAGACTGTCGTTGCCGCCTTCGCCCGAGAGGGTGTCGTTGCCACCATTGCCGACCAGGGTGTCGTCGCCGAGTTCGCCGCCGATGATGTTGGCGCCATTATCGCCGGTCAGGTGATCGTCGAAGCTCGACCCGTACAGGCTTTCGATGTTGGTCAGGATATCGCCTGCGGCGTCGCCGCCTCCGGCCATGTGGGCTAACAGGTAAATGCTGACGGCCGCGCCGGAGCCCTGGTAGTTGGCGAAGTCCGAACCGTCGCCGCCATCCAGCGTGTCGGCCCCGGCGCCGCCATGCAGGACATCATTTCCCGCGCCGCCGCTCAGCGCATTGGCGCCGGTGTCGCCCGCCAGATGATCGTTCAGGGCGGAGCCGGTCAGGTTTTCGATGCTGCTGAAAGTATCGCCCTCGGCGTCGCCGCCGATCCCGGTGCCTGCGGCGAGGTCGACCGTGACGGATGCAGCCGAGGTGGAATAGCTCGCCGTGTCCGTGCCACTGTCACCGACCAGCACATCTGCCCCACCGGCGCCGATGAGAGTGTCGTCCCCACCGAGGCCCTCGATAAAATCCGCTCCGGCGGTGCCAGTGAGGACGTTATTGCCTCCGTTACCGGTAAGAAGAATTCCCATTGCTCTCTCCTAAAATATTTCAGGGCTGATGCCCAATTTTATTCGTCCTGAACCAAGATACCGCGGAATATCAAACACTGAAGAAGCATAGGTGAGATATTTGTACAAAACCGTCGCGACGTATGTTTGTTGATGCTTGACGGGTAGCGCTACAGCAATGTGCCGACCTGTGCTGATCTCATAAAAATTTACGCATATTCCGCCAGCTCGGACTGAAGGTCGCCCCCCAATACAGAGCCCCAATCTCCAGATAATTGCATTAAATATTAATCAAATCCATAAATAAAACCTGCCAAAAATTGTGGTGACGATGCATTTTTAGCGATCTTCTGGCTTCCCGACCGGCCACGCCAGCGCTCGTAAGATCGCAAGGGACAGCCGGTCGTCAAAGCACGGAGGCCGGTGCCGCGGGGACGATCGATGGGCGTCCTGATGCAGCGGACAATGGGCCAGCACCCCCTGTTCGCACATATCATTTTATGCAAAATTGCAACCGCACCGCTGCGGCTCGGCCATTTTTCGGCCTCGGCCCAAGTCGTGCTCACGATACCAATGCAGGGACAGGAAAGTTCCAATTCATTATTCGACGGGAGATTGATTATTATGAAATCGAGTCTGGGGGGTGCCGTTCTGGCAACCGTATTGTCACTCTTTTCTGCCAGCGCAGCGCAGGCGACGCCAAATCACTCGTTTACGATAACTAACAATACTTCTTTAACTCTGTGGTTCAGTCAAGTTCAGGGGATGTGCGTCGCTGGCTATAGTGGATTTACGGATATTCCGCCGCATAGCACAATTACCATCAGTTGGATAGATTCCAATAACATTGTAACGGGATGCACAGATCGGGAGAAGTTTATTGCTTTCAATTACAGTGGTACGTGTCT
>NZ_JBYRFX010001159.1:0-2140 GCF_057815775.1 Inquilinus sp. | reverse complement strand
CGTATGTATGCATCGATCAGGGGGGCGATCTCGGACTGGCTCTCCTCCGGGAGCATTGCCAGTTTGGCGCTTAATTTCGCCAACTGCTTGCGCGACTGGACGATGGCGGCCTCCAGGCGCGCGCTTTCGGCCCCGATGTCGGACGCCAGGATCTTCTGGCGCTTGATGACGGCTTCCGGTTCGGTGGTTCCGAAGATAGGCCCGATCGCGACGCCGGCCGAGACGGCTATACCGGCGAACTTCCGCTCTGGACGCGATTCTGGGGCGGCGAGGGCGGGGCGGGCCAATCGCTCGTGTTGCGGCGGTGGTGGCTCAATCCTGTTCATTGAAGCCTGCCTCGACCAGGGCTGCCAGGGCGTCCAACGCCTCCTTGGCATCCCAGCCTTCGGCACGCAACTCGATATCCGCACCCCGCGCCGCGCCGAGCATCATCAGGCCCATGATGGAGCGCGCGGAAATGACCTGTCCGTCTTTCAGCACATCGACAGAGGCGCCGAACTGCTCGGCCAGGGTAACGAACCGCGCCGCGGCCCGGGCGTGCAAGCCGCGTTTGTTGCAGATCGTAACGGTACGTGAGAGTACAGGTTCGCCGGATGGCGAGTCTGTCACTCGGCGGCCCCGTTGGCGGCTTTCGTATTGTTGTTGGCGCAGTCGACGGCGGTCCCGTTCACCTTGCAGCCATGCAGCACGTGCGATGCCGCGGCGATGTACTTCCGCCCGGCGTCTTCCGCGCAGGTGACCGCATCGGCGAGCGGCTGCTTTGACCGCACCTTCGCCAGCTTGACGAGCATCGGCAGGTTGACGCCAGCGATGACCTCCACCCCCTTCTTCTCCATCATGGAGATCGCGAGGTTGCATGGGGTTCCGCCGAACATGTCGGTCAGCAGCACGACTCCGTCGCCGGTGTCGCACCGCCCGATACAGGCCTCGATCTCGGCGCGCCTGTTTTCCATGTCGTCGTCCGGCCCGATACAGACCGTGTCGACGTTCCGTTGTGACCCGACCACGTGCTCCATGGCGGAGCGCAGCTCGTCCGCAAGTCGCCCGTGGGTCACCAGGATCATACCGATCATGAGTGGACCGCGGAGTCCCGGCGGGTGGATAGGCGAGCGGGGAGGTAACCGTTCGATGAAACCATCGTGTTGTATCAGGCCTCCTATGCCTGAACCGACAAAGCCTGCGCAGCCTTGTCTATGTCTGTTTCGTCCCGGCGCGCAACCGGGCGGTCCACCAGAAACGCATCCGCATCACCCTCCTTCACAAGCTCCCGATGGGTAACGAAAACGCGCCATGGCGTTTCGCCACCATCACAAGCCTTTTGCGCCAAAGCGCGTGAGGTGAGATGATTCGCCAATTTTTCAATCAAGTGAACGGACCTGTGGCGACCACCCGTACACCCTATCGTGATAGTAGCGTATTTTTTGCCTTCTTGCACAAACCTCGGCAAGACGAGGTCAACCAGATCAGCGAGCCGTGAAAAAAATATTGAGAAGTCGGGATCTGCTTCGACATATGCCCCAACTTCCGGGTCTAGTCCGGTCTTGGGACGCAATATGGGATCGTAATGGGGGTTCCTGAGGAAGCGTGCATCGAATACCAGATCTGCTTCCCGCGGCAGACCTCGCGGATAAGCGAACGACACCAGCGACACCGAGAGCCGCGCCTGCCCGGCGTCAGCGCCGAAATGCCGCTCAATCATTCGCCGCAAATTGGCGATCGGCAACCCCGACGTGTCCACCACCAGGTCGGCGGCCTCACGCAATGGCTCCGTCAGGGCCGACTCAGCCGCAATCCCGTCAGCCACCACGCCCTGCGGTGCCAGCGGGTGGCGCCGGCGGGTTTCGGTAAAACGGCGCAGCAGCGTGCTCTCGTCGGCCCACACGTATAGCAATTGCAGCCGCAGTTCGGGTTCGGTGCGCAGCCGTGCGATCACATCCAGCAATGCGTCGGCGTCGAAGCCGCGGGTGCGCGCGTCGATTCCCACCGCCAGCCGGCGGCCGGAGGCCGCCCTGTCCCCGTCGGCGATCACCTCCGCCAGCATGGCCACCGGCGGATTGTCGATGGCCTCGTAGCCGATGTCCTCGAGTGCACGCAGAATCGAGGCTTTGCCGCCGCCGGACAGGCCGGTCACGATCACCAC
>NZ_JBYRFX010001158.1:0-1597 GCF_057815775.1 Inquilinus sp. | reverse complement strand
ACGACCACGCCGTTCTCGTCGAACGGCACCTGGCCGGAGACGTAGACGAAATCGCCGGCCCGCACCGCCTTGGAGAAGGGCAGCTTCTGCCCGCCGGCACCGGTGACGGTGGTTCCGAAATGCTCACGCTTGCTCATGGATGGTTCCTATTTGACGGTGCCGCGGCGCAGAGAGGCCAAGTGAAGGCGAGAATGTAACTCGCTTACAATACCCGATGGGACATAATTCGGACGTGGCGTGAGGGCCCGACTTCCTCCGTTATTCCGCAGCAATGCTGAATTTTGTCGGAAACCGACGCCCGTCCACGATGCTGCACCGCACACTCATGATGGCCGTCTTGTAAGTTTCAAACATTGAGCTACGATCGGCCTTCAGCCTCGTCTTTCTGCCGGAAACACAGCCATGAGCTTCGCGGACCAGACCGTTCTCGTCACCGGGGCGCTCGGCGGCATCGGTGGGGCGATCGTCGACCATTTCGCGGCGGCCGGGGCGACGCTGATCCTGTCCGACCGCGACGCCGCGGCGCTGGACGCCCGCGTCGCCAGGCTGGCCACGGCCGGCACCAAGGCCGCCGCCGCGCCGGCCGACCTGTGCGATGCTGCCGCCACCCGCGCCGCGATTGAGGCCGCGGTCGCCCGCACCGGCCCGGTCGACATCGCCGTCAACAATGCCGGCGGCGGCAATGGCGGCGGCACCCTGGCCTCGACCACGGCCGAGAGCTGGGCCGGCGATGTCGCGCTGAACCTGCACGGCCCCTATCACGTCGTCGCCGCGGTGATCGACGGCATGAAGGCGCGGCGCCGCGGCAGCATCGTCAACATCAGCAGCGTCAACGGCCTGCTGACGCTGGGCCACCCGGCCTACAGCGCCGCCAAGGCCGGGCTGATCAGCTACACCAAGGCGCTGGCGGTGGAGTACGGCCCCTTCGGCATCCGCGCCAATGTGATCTGCCCCGGCACCGTCCGCACCCCGATCTGGCAGGCGCGGGTCGACAAGAAGCCGGAGATCTTCGAATCCCTGCGCAAATGGTACCCGCTGCAGCGCGTGGCCGAGCCGACGGACATCGCCAAGGCCGTCGCGTTCCTGGCCTCGGACGACCTGGCCGGCTTCATCACCGGCGCCATGCTGCCGGTCGATGGCGGGCTGACCGCCGGCAACCGGGTGATGGCCGGGGAGCAGACGCTGGAGGAATTCTGATGGCATTGCCGGGATTGACCCGGCAATCCAGGCGATGTCGACAGCCTCTCGATGCCCGGGTCAGGCACGGGCATGACAGCAGGAGAGAGCCGACAGGCGGGACACGAACCAACAAAGGAACACCGCGTTGACCTTCACCACCCCCTCCGTCCTCGCCCTCGACCCGATCCTCGATGCACCGATCGACGGCGCCAGCAAGGGGCTGCCGCCCGGGCTGCAGCCGATCCCGTTCCGTGCCGTCGGCGACCAGGGCTGGAACGCGCTGGCCGGCGACCTGCCCTTCCCGCAGGCGGTGCTGAAGCGGTCGGTGATCGAGCGCAACGCCCGCTGGATGCGCGACATCCTGGCCGAGACCGGCGTCGCCCTGGCGCCGCACGGCAAGACGACGATGAGCCCGCAG
>NZ_JBYRFX010001157.1:0-1582 GCF_057815775.1 Inquilinus sp. | reverse complement strand
GCTCGGCCGAGATTGGCAAACACCTGGCGCGCCTGGGTCGCAAGATCACCACGGCCAACAAGCTTGCCATGGATGTCTTCGGGCTCCTGGCCCGAGATGAAGACCAGCTTGCTGCCTGTCGCAACGACGACCTGGCTGTATGTCTGCGGAACCGGCAGATCCTTGGGATTGATGCTTTGGAGCGTCATTGACCGGATCTCCTCTGCGGTGATTTCAGCAGTCGCCTCCACCTCACCCGGTACACCTTAAGGCGAGTCTGTGCGCGCCCGCGACATGCGTCTGTCGGCGGAAAGTCCAGACCTTCGCGGAAACTCCGGCCGGGCCTATGTCGTCTTGATCGGCGATGCGGCCGAGGCAACGGTGGCGGACGGCGTGGCGCCCTGGGCCACCGGCGCCTCCCGCACCGTCTCGCGGTGCAGGATGTACAGGCCGCTGGCGATGACGATGGCGCAGCCGACCAGCATGGTGGTGTCGGGCACGTCGTGCCACAGCAGGTAGCCGGACAGCACGCCCCAGATCATCTGGGTGTACTGGAACGGCGCCACCACCGCGGCCGGCGCCTGGCGGTAGGCGTTGGTGACGAACAGATAGGCACTGCCGCCCAGCATGCCGCCGATGGCGATCGGCAGCAGGTCGGTCAGGCTGGGCGCCACCCCGCCGAGCACCAGCATCATCATCCCAGTGACGATCGCCGTGGTCGAATTGGCGTAGAAGCCGAAGGTGATGCGGTTCTCGGTGGCGATGAAGCGGCGCAGCAGCAGGAAGCCCAGGGCGTTGGCGACGGCGGAAAACAGGGCACCGAGGATCGCCGGGTTGGCCATGCCGGCGCCCGGGCGCAGCATCACCATCACGCCGATGAAGCCGACGCCGACCGCGCTCCAGCGCCGCCAGCCGACGGATTCGCCGAGGATCGGCACCGACAGGGCGGTGATCAGCAGCGGCGCGCAGAACAGGATGGCGTAGACATCGGCGATCGGCATCACCGAATAGGCGTGGAAGCAGGTGAAGGAGCCGATCAGCGCCAGCGCCGCGCGGACGCCGTGCAGCCAGGGCCGCCTGGTCTTCAACTGGCCGAAGCCACCGGTCAGCTGGGCAAAGGCCAGCATCGGCACCAGCCCGAAGGCGGAGTTGAAGAAGATGACCTGATAGAGCGGGTAGCCTGCGCTCAGCCACTTCACCGCCGTGTCCATGCAGGTGTAGAGGGCGAAGCCCAGGCAGGCAAAGCCGATCCCCGCCGAAACGGACGTGCGGGGCGAGGCGAGTGTGACGGTCATGGGGGCGGCGGCCGTATAGAGCGACCTCGAGGCCGCGATGCATAGCCTACGTCGGACGACTCGGCAGCGCCATTGCTGGCCTCGCATCGCCAGCCGGCGATCCATGCAGGTCTCGCCGCCCGAATTCCGCCGCGATGGGCTGCACGCAGCCCCTTTTGTCCGGCCGTTACCGGGCCGGCGCCGCCAGTCCCAGCGTGGCGCGCGGCACCAGCATGAAGGCGCGGCCTTCCGCGTTCATGGCGCTGGCCAGGTTGCCGGCGTCATGCCCCTCGCCCCAGTACAGGTCGCCGCGGATCGGGCCGCGGATG
>NZ_JBYRFX010001156.1:0-2054 GCF_057815775.1 Inquilinus sp. | reverse complement strand
CTATGGCGTCGGCGAACACAGCGATCGGCGCTGGGGCGACCGCTACGGCGAGGGCAGCCTTGCGGGCAAGCGCGCCATGCTGATCGTGACCGCCGGCGGCTGGGAGGAGCATTACAGCCCCCGCGGGGTCAACGGGCCGATCGACGACCTGCTGTTCCCGATCAACCACGGAATCCTCTACTACCCCGGCTACGACGTGCTGCCGCCCTTCGTGGCCTACAGCGTCGACCGGCTCGACGAGGCCGGTTTCGCGCCCGTGGCCGAGTGCCTGCGCGAGCGGATGCGGACACTCGCGACCACCCCGCCCATTCCCTACCGGCAGCAGAATGGCGGGGATTATCGAATCCCGAGCATGCAGCTCCGCCCCGGGCTGGGCGATCCGGATGCGGCCGGCTTTGCGCTGCATCTGGACGGCAGCAGGGCCGCCGGCTAGGTGGCGCGGGCAAGGCCCTGGCGGTCACACCGCCACATCCCCCGGCCTTGCCCGGCCGCGCCTGCCGGAGCATAGTCCGGCCGCCTTCCCGGTGATGGCGGATTTGCCTGGTACATGAGCAGCTTTCGGACACGCGACGACGCCCCGCACTACACCTTCCTGACCAAGCTCCAGCTGATGAGCTGGGGGCTGGTGATCCTCGTCTGCGCCATCGCTGCGGTCGGGGTCATGCTGCTGTATTCGGCCGGCGGCGGGTCCTGGGATCCCTGGGCCAGCCGGCAGTTGAGCCGATTCGGCAGCGGGTTCGTCGTCATGCTGGTGTTCGCGATGATCGACATCCGGATCTGGATGAAGATCGCCTACCCGGTCTACGCCATCGTCTTCGCCCTGCTGATCGTGGTCCAGCTCATGGGCCATGTCGGCATGGGCGCCGAGCGCTGGATCAATCTCGGCCCCCTGGTGATCCAGCCATCCGAGCTGATGAAGATCGCCCTGGTCCTCGCCCTCGCCCGCTATTTCCACGGCTTCTCGCTGGTCGAGGTGCGCAGCCCGCTGGTGCTGATCGTGCCGCTGCTGCTGATCCTGGCGCCGGTCGGCATGGTGCTGATGCAGCCCAATCTCGGCACCGCCATGCTGCTGGTGCTGACCGGCGGCGCGGTGATGTTCTCGACCGGCGTGCGGCTGTGGAAATTCGCGGTGGCGATCGTGCTCGGCCTGTCGGCGATCCCGGTGGGCTGGGAGTTCCTGCACGACTACCAGAAGAACCGCGTCTACACCTTCCTGCAGCCGGAACGGGACCCGCTCGGCGCCGGCTACAACATCATGCAGTCGAAGATCGCGCTCGGCTCCGGCGCCCTGTTCGGCAAGGGCTTCACCGCCGGGACGCAAAGCCAGCTGATGTTCCTGCCGGAGAAGCACACCGACTTCATCTTCGTGGTGCTGGCCGAGGAATTCGGCATGGTCGGGGCGCTGATCCTGCTGTTCCTCTACACCATGCTGTTCGTCTACGGCCTGATGATCGCGCTGAGCGCCCGCAGCCATTTCGGCCGGCTGGTCGGCGTCGGGCTGACCACGACCTTCTTCCTCTATGTCTTCGTCAATGTGGCGATGGTGACGGGGCTGATCCCGGTGGTCGGCATCCCGCTGCCGCTGGTGTCCTACGGCGGCACGGCGATGCTGACCCTGCTGATGGGCTGCGGCGTGCTGCTGAGCGTCTGGATCCACCGCGAGGTGCGGATCCCGCGCAGCGGCATCACCGATTACTGAGGCTTGGCCGACGGCCGGTTTGGGGCGCTTTAAGATTAACCGAACGATCGGTCAGCCTTTCAGCCTTCGCCGGCTCCGCGCAATGCCGATTGCAGGCGCTTGAGTTCGGCCAGCAGCACCGTGAGCTCGTCGCGCAGCTCGGTGGTCAGGCCGGCGGCGCGGCCATCACCCGCCAGCAGCGACAGCTGCAGCGCATCGCGGGCCGCCGCCGGCTTGGCCGCGGCCTTGCCCTTCGACACCGCGACCGGACGCGGCGGGCCCGATGGCGCGGCGTCCGCGGGAGCGGCGTCGTCGGTCTCGGCCGACTTGCCTTCCTTCAGCAGGCGCTGCACGCCCTTGATGGTGTAGCCCTCCT